>NZ_JBEYUY010000020.1:0-184933 GCF_040643775.1 Streptomyces sp. NPDC047081
GGACCGGCATGCCGAGGCCGCCCGCCGGGGTGCCGGACGCCGGGGCGCCGGCCGGGTCGCCCTGCATCGCGGCCAGCTCCGCCCGGCGCTCCGGCGTCGGCCGGGAGGCGGACGGGCGGGCCGCGCCGCGCAGGACGTAGGCGACCACGCCGAGGATCGCCGCGGTGATCAGCGCGGCGGCCCAGTCGGGCAGGCCGATCGCGAGGGCCAGCCCGACGGTGAGGGCGAGCGCCGCGCCCGCGTAGAGGGCGACCGCGCCGGACGCGGCGTACAGCATGGCCGTACGGCGCTGCTTGCGAGTCTGTTCGCGCAGTTCCTCGCGCACGGTCTCGCGCGCCACCTGCGCCAGCTCGTCGACCAGGTGCTTGTCCAGATGTTCCAGATGATCCAAGCCTTCCATGGCCGCCGAGTACCCGTACACCCGTACGCATAACGCGGCCCGTGACGACCGGAAAGCGCTGCGTCGGCGCCGGACCCCCGGGTACCCGCCCGCCCGCACAACCGGACGCACATCCCCTACCGCAGGAAGAGAAAGAGGATGACCGAGCGCACCGATGTGGTGGAGCTGCTCAAGGGGCAGCACACCAGGATCCGAGAACTGCTCGACGAGGTGGCGAACACCAAGGGCCAGGACCGGGCGCGCCACTTCCACGACCTCGTCCGGCTCCTCGCGGTGCACGAGACCGCCGAGGAAGAGGTCGTCCACCCCTTCGCCCGCAAGAACATCGACGGCGGCGAACTGGTCGTCAAGGACCGCGTCGAGGAGGAGGAGCACGCCAAGCAGGCGCTGTCCCGCCTCGACGACATGGATCCGGACTCGCCCGAGTTCCTGGACCAGTTCGCGGCCCTGCGCCAGGACGTGCTCGCGCACGCCGAGAACGAGGAGCGGTACGAGTTCGCGCACTTCGACCGGGTCGCGGACCGCGGCAGGCTGGAGACCCTGGCCCGCGCGGTGCAGGCCGCCGAGGCCCTCGCGCCGACCCGCCCGCATCCCGGCACCGACAGCGCCGTCAAGAACATGGCGGTCGGTCCGGTCGCGGCCGTCGTCGACCGCACCCGGGACGTCGTGCGCAAGGCGATGGGCTGACCCGCGCGCAAGGCGGCCGGAAAGGGTGACGATCATGCGAAGCGATCTCCTCTTCCGGCCGCCCCAACTAGGCTCGTCCGCATGGACATTCTGGGAGCCACGCTGCGCGTCTGCGTCGACGACCTGGAGACCGCGGTCCCCTTCTACGAACGACTGGCGGGCGGCACCGCGCTGCGTTTCGAGCGCGGTGGCGTCCAGGTGGCCGCGGTCGGCTGCTTCCTGCTGATGAGCGGGCCCGAGGCGGAGCTGGAGGTGCTGCGCAAGGTCGCCGCGACGATCGCCGTCAAGGACGTCGAGGAGGCCCACCGGGTCCTCACCGAGCTCGGCGCCCATGTCGTCGCCGGCCCGGTGGCGACTCCGGCGGGCCGCAACCTGATCGCGGTGCATCCGGACGGCATGGTGTACGAGTACGTGGACCGCAACTCGTAAGCCGCTCACCGCTCCTGTGCGATCGAGCGCGCCAACCGCCGTGCGGAGGGCCGCAGTTCACGCTCCACCGCCTTCTCCGTCCGCCGGTCCAGGACGACCTTCGGCGCGGACGGGCCGCGCCGGTCGAGGAGTTCGACGCGTAGGTGCGTCGGCGGATGGGTGGCGTCCTGCTGGTGCCACTCCAACGCGCTGACCCGGCGCAGCCGTTCACGCTCGCGCGCCGGTACGGCCGCCAGGCGGGCGGCGAGTTGCGGCCACAGCGTCTCGTGGGGGCCGGACAGGTCGGCCGCCAGCCGGTGCAGTTCGTCGTCGATCCGTCCCGCGTGCAGCAGCGTCTCCATCAGGTCCCGGGCGCCCTCGGTGGACGCGACCTCGGCGGCGAGGTCGTCGGCCAGGTACTCGCGCCGCGGGAAGCCGCGCAGCGACACCTTCTCCAGGAGGGTCAGGGCGCTCTGTGCCGCGCGGTGCGGGATCGTGAGCGGGGCCGCGATCAGCACACGGGTGACCGGCCTGTTCCAGCGCTCGGGCCTGAGCACCTCCACCCACAGCCGCAGCGTGTACAGGGCGCTGCCCACCACGCTGCCGTGCCGGGTGTCGCCGCCCGCGAAGTGGCCGAGTTCGTGCCCGAGCACGGCGACCTTCTGCTGCGGGGTGAGCACGGCCCACAGCCCGAGCCCGAGGTGCAGCACGCGCTGCCGCAGCCCGTGGGTGAGCACCCCGGCGTTGACCCGCCCGTCCACCACGATCACGTCGACGCTGCGCGTGCCCACTGCACTCGCGACCTTGTCGACGAGCCCGAACAGCCTTGGCGCGTCGGCGCGTTCCAGCCGCGGCACCCCGGAGCCGAGCCGCGGAAAGCGCGGCAGCAGGACCAGGAACAGCAGCACCAGCGGCACACCCACCGCCCAGGCGACCGGATTGCCCCCGCCCGCCACCAGCAGCCCGACTCCCGCCCCCAGCAGCGCGAACGACAGCCCGTGCACCACGAAGGCCAGGGTGTACGACAGGACGTAGGAGGCCGTCAGCCAGGCCCGCCGCCCCCGCGTGCCCTCACGGGCCAGCTCCTCGAAGGTCCCGGCGCTGTGCCGTCCGGCGAGCTCGCGCCGGCGTGCCGCGGTGCCGCCGAGGCCGTACACGAAGAGCTCGGGCGCCACGTTCCACTCGCAGCCCGTGCACCACACGGGATATCCCTCGTCGACGGGCATGCCCGCCCCGCACTGCGGACAGGTCTGTTCGGTCGTCTGCTCGGCCATGCGTGCCCCACCCCCGTCGCCGCCGTGTCGTACTCGTGTGCGGCGACGAGGGCGGGTACCGCTCCGGTTCGGCCGGGGCGGGGCCGACTTCCCTACGTCTCAGGACTCGGGCGGCCGCATACGGAAGTCGTAGTGCGCCGGCAGCGGTTCGTCGGTGACATGGCTCCACAGCCGGCCGATCGCCTCGGCCCCCTCCCGCAGGTCGGCCACCTCGAAGCCCGCGCGGAACACGTCCAGCGCCTCCTCGTCCCGCCCCTCCGCGCGCAGCAGCCCGGCCTCGATCAGCCGGAACCGGCCGCGCCCGCGGGTGGCCGGATGCAGCCGCCGCCACACGTCACGCGCCTGGGCGGTGCGGCCCACAGCGAGCAGCGCCTCGATCGTCTCGCGGCCCAGCCCGGCCGTGGCCGCCGTCCACGACTCGCCGTTGTCGCGCCGCTCGTGGCACAGGTCGTCGAAGGCGTCGGCGTACCGGTCGGCGGCCCGCTCGTGGTTGCCGCTCTCCTGGTCGGCGACGGCGAGGCAGCGCAGCAACGGCCAGAGGGACGGGGCGAGTTCGAGCGCCCGCTCCCAACTGCGCACGGCCTGCGCCCGGTCGCCCGCGTGCCACTGGGCGACGCCCAGGTGGTACTCGGTGAGCGGAGTGGCCGGCGCGGTCTCCAGCATGTCCCGCCAGTGCGCGGCGACGAGCGTCTGCCCGGGCGGCCGCACCCGGCGCGGCTCGGGGAAGGACCCGGCCCGCAACAGCTGCAGCCACGGCTCCTGCGCCTCGCCGAGCGTGTCCTCGTCGAAGGGCGTGCCGGGCAGCTTCCAGTCGGCGCGCAGCACTTCGAGCGCCCCCCAGCCGGAGCCGGTGGCGAGCACCTCGCCGGGTTCGGTGTCGGCGCACGGCTTCCAGGCGGCGTACGCGGCGTCCAGTTCGGCGCGCGGCAGGGCCGCCTCCAGCCGCACCTCGGCGCCCCGCAGCATGGCCGCCCACTCCCCCTCGGGGCGTGCGTCCAGCGGCCCGTACGCCTCCAGCCAGCTCAGCTCGCTCTCCGGTTCCAGCCGGACATGCTCCAGCTGGGTGCGGGCGAGCCCCGCCTGGATCTCGCAGTAGCCGCCGGTGCCCGGCTCGGTGAGCCACTCCTGCCAGCGCCGCCCGCCGGGGCCCGTCCCCCACACGAAGAGCTTGCGTCCGCGCAGCACGTCGGTGGACGTCTGCACCAGCCCGTGCCCGTCGGCGTCGAGGGCGGCGATCCAGCGCCGCCGCTCGTCCTCGATCTCATAGAAGTAGTCGGCGGCGTAAGGGCTGTTGAGCGGATACGTGCGGTCGATCCCGTCGTACGACGGCACGGGTACCCGGCGCAGCCGCCGCTCGTACCCGAAGTGCCAGGCCTCGTCGGCGGGCGCCAGCACCCGGCACTCCTCGGGCACGGCGATGTTGGACCACCAGTAGGTCGGCACGGGCCGCTCGTGCGGGTTGCGGATGCGGACGCCGACGTACAGGAAGTCGGAGCCGTCCGGCAGCCAGAGGTCGATCTGGAAGGGCAGGTCCCGCAGCCGGTCCCACTCCCACAGGCGGAGCATCTCTCCCCCACTGCCTGAAGGGCGTGGGAGGTGCCCCCACCCGTCGGGGGCGGGGACGCGGGCGGCGTGCAGGGGGGCGCAGGAGAGGGGCGTGTGGCCGGTGGCGCCGATGTTCCATTCGATGCCGCCGGAGAACCAGGCGCCGTTCAGCGCGAAGTTCGCGGGCTGGAACACCGGGTTGCGGTACAGGAGTTCGCGTCCGGTGGGCTTGTGGAGGAGGGAGGCGACGCGGCCGCCCAGGCCGGGCAGGACGGTGGCCTTCAGGCGGTCGTTCTCGATCACCAGGGTGTCGATCTCACGGGGCTCGCGTGTTCTGCCGTAACCGTCCCGGACGCGGACGGGCAGCAGGCTGCGCAGAGGCTCGTAGCCGACCTGCCGCGCCATCTCGCGGGGCAGTTCCTCACGGTCCCGTTCGTCGATGCGGTGCACCTCGTGCAGGAGTCGCAACGGGGGCAGCGGGTTGTCCGGGCCCAGCTCCGCTGCGGGCAACGTCAGTACCTCACGTCGGATCGTCGTCACGATCACCATGGAAGCCGCTCGCCGATGAGCTGACCAGGGGAGGTACCGGTCAGGATTCCGCAAAGGCGGACACGAGGGCGTCGGCGAGCAGCGCGCCGGCCGAGCCGCCCGGGTCGAGATCGGGGTCGTAGATCGTGACGTTGAGCCCGACGCACTGCGGGGAGGCGAGCAACGGCCGCAGCACCGCGACGAGTTCCTCCGGGAGCAGCCCGTCCGGATCCGGGCTGTCGACGGCCGGCATCACCGACGGGTCGAGCACGTCGGCGTCCAAGTGCACCCAGAACCCCTGGAGTTGGGGCACGGCGAAGGCCTGAGCGGTGGCCGTCGCGAGCGCGTCCCCGCCCCACTCCCGCACGTCACCCACCGTCACGACCGGAATCTTCAGGGCGGCGAGTTCGGCCCGCTCCTCCTCGAAGCAGTCCCGGATGCCGAAGTACCGCACGTCCTCGTCGCGCAGATACGGCTTCAGCCCCTCCAGGTCCGTCAGGTCGTCCTGCCCGCGCCCGGTGGCCAGCGCGACCTCCTCCCCGCCCGCCGCGCCGATCCGGTCGGAATTGCCGGGGTGCCGGAAGTCGGGCGAGGCGTCCAGCGAGACCAGCCCGTAGCGCCCGACGCGCCTCAGCGCGAGCGAGGCGCCGAGCTGGATGGAACAGTCGCCGCCGAGCACGACGGGAAAGTCCCCGGCCCGCACATGCCGCTCGATGCGGTCGGCGAGCCTCACGGTGTACGAGGCGATGGCGGCGGCGTTGAAGACCCCGTCGCCCTCCTGCCACTCCCCCCGGTCGTACCGCGGCGGCACGACGACCCCGCCCTCCAGCGCCCCCAGCCGCTGCACGATCCGCTGCTCCCGCAGGGCCCCGGCAAGCTTGTAGCAGCCGGGCACGGTGCCGGGGGCGGGCGGGCGCAGGCCCAGGTTGGAGGGGGCGTCCAGCACGACGAAATTCCGCATGCGGTTCATCCTCGTCGACGTACAGTCGGGCCTTCAACGCGATTCGAGGCGGGAGCGGACGGATGGGCGAGCAGCACACGTACCGGGTGATCGTCCGGGGCACGTGGGACGGGCTGAGCGAGGAGGCCCGCGGGCGGCTGCTGGCCGAGGCGGCGGACCACGGCATGGCGAGCATGCGGTTCTCCGAGGAGGGCTCGCTGTCGTACGAGCCGGCGCCGCTCAAGCACTTCTCCATGCGGTACGTGGTCGTGTCGGACGCCGCCGACGGCGAGGAGATGGCGGGCGCGATCGCGGAGGACCGGGCGGAGACGGTGCTGCGGGAGCTGGGCTACGGCTTCCGGGGCCTGAAGTCCACCGTCACGGACCTCGACACCATGAAGATCAACTTCAAGCCCGCATCTCGGCGGTGATCGCCCAGCGCTCGTGATCCCGCCAGGCCCCGTCGATGAAGAGCATGGCCGGCGAGAAGCCTTCGAGCCGGAAGCCGCACGAGCGAGCCATGGCGATCGACGCGGCGTTCTGCGGCTGTACGTTGATCTCCAGCCGGTGCAGCCGCATCGCGCCGAAGGCGTACCCGACCACCAGGTCGAGCCCCTCCCGCATCAGCCCCCGCCCGGCGGCGTGCGCGAACGCGCCGTAACCGAGCGCGCCGCTCTGGAAGCCGCCCTCGACGATGTTGTTGATGTTGATGAACCCGGCGATGGCCCCGTCGCCGTGCTCGCTCTCCTTCTCGCACACCATGAACCCGGCCTTGGTCCGGTCCTCGATCAGCCGGGCCGCGTACGCGGTGTACCCGTTGGCCGTGTCCGGCGGGAACAGCCAGGGCTGGTGCAGGTCCTTGCTCTCCCGGGCCCGGGCGGCGAACTCGGCGCCGTCCTCGTAGGTGAAGTGACGTATCCCCACGCGGGGGCCCTCGGCGAGATAACGGGATGCATGCGGCATCCAGCCACCCTACGGCGTGCCAAGCGCTCCGCTGGGAGAGCAGCGAGGGGTTGTCGGTCGGCTGCGGCGCCATCGTGGCTGGTCGCTCCCCCACTCTCGGCTTCGCTCGAGCGGGAGGGATATGTCACAGCCCCGCTCCCCTGACGGCGTTGCCGAACCGCAGCCGGCTTCCCCAGGACGGCTCAGTTCCGCCGCCTCATGAAATACGCCCCGCACAGAGCGCCGATGACGCCCGTGGCCAGCAGCGCCATCCACAGCGGCATCGTGACCTCGGGGATCAGCAGCCGGATCCTGGTCGCGCGGGTGTTCTCGAAGATGAAGATCAGGGCGAGAACGGCGAGGAGCAGCACGATGATCCGGGAGGGGGTCATCAGCTGCCGGCCCCGGCCCCCGCTCTTGGCGCCGCTCTCGGCGGTCTTCGGGCTCATGCGACCAGGGTGGGCCCGGGGCCCCGCGCCCACACGGCGGGGGCCGCCGTCCGGGTGACGGAGCGGCCCACCCGGACGGTCAGCGCAGGGCGGGCCGGTCGAGGGTCAGCGTGCCCGCGCCGGCGTCGAGTTCGGCGCTCACCCCGAAGGGCACGGTCAGCGCGCCCGCGCAGTGCCCGAACCCGAACTCCTCGGCGACGGGCACCCCGAGGCCGCCGAGCCGGTCGACGAGCATCGCGCGGACCTTCTCGTACGGATCACAGTCCTGCCACGACCCGAGCAGCACCCCGCTCACCCCGTCGAGCCAGCCCGCGCACAGGAGTTGGGTGAGGTAGCGGTCAAGGCGGTACGTCTCCTCGCCGACGTCCTCCAGGCAGAGCAGTCCGCCGCGCGCACCGGGCCGGACGTACGGCGTGCCCAGGTCCGCGGCGAGCAGGGACAGACAGCCGCCCAGGGTCACGCCCCGCGCCCGGCCGGGGACGAGGGCGGTGCCGCCGGAGGTGATCGTGCGGACCGTCTCCGGGGCGAGAAGCGTGGCCTTGAGGTGTTCCTGGGCCTGAGTGTTCTTGATGAAGTCGATCCCTGCCGCCATCGGCCCGTGCAGGGTGACGAGGCCGAGCCGGGTGGCGAAGGCCTCGTGCAGCGCGGTGATGTCGCTGAAGCCGACGAAGACCTTGGGCCCGGCGGCCCGCATCGCGTCCCAGTCGAGGAGTCCGACCATGCGCTGGACGCCGTAACCGCCCCGCGCGCACAGCACCACGTCCACCGCAGGGTCGCACCAGGCTGCCTGGAGGTCGGCCGCGCGGTCGGCGTCCGTGCCCGCCAGGTAGGTGAACTCCCGGTGCCGGTCCAGCACATGGGGTGCCACGACCGGGTCGAGGTCCCAGCCGCGCAGCACGTCGAGGCCGGCCTGGAGCCGCTCCTCCGGCACCGGCCCGCTGGGCGCGACGACGGCGACCCGGGCGCCGGGCGCGAGCCGGGCCGGACGGACGAGTTCCCGTACCTCTTCGGTCACTTGGACAGCTCCAGGGTCGGGATGTCGCGCGGGTTGAGGCCGAAGACCTGGGCGTAGAGGGAGAGTTCGGACTCCAGGGCGCGGATCATGGTCTCCGCGCGGCGGAAGCCGTGGCCCTCCCCCTCGAAGGCGATGTACGCGTGCGGCACCCTCCGTCCGGCCATCCGTTCCAGGAACCGCTCGCACTGGGCGGGCGGGCAGATCACGTCGTCGAGGCCCTGGAGCAGCAGGAAGGGCGCGGTGATGCGGTCGGCGTGCTCGGTGGGCGAGCGTTCCGCGTACCGTCCCGGCACCTCGGCGAGGGGTCCGACGAGGGTCTCCAGGTACTGCGACTCGAAGTCGTGGGTCTCCCCGTCGCCCCAGGAGGCGAGGTCGAGGATGGGGTAGATGATCGTGCCGCACGCGTAGACGTCGGTGCTCGTGAGCGAGGCGGCGGCGGTCCAGCCGCCGGCGCTGCCGCCGCGGACGACCAGCCGGTCGCGGTCGGCGGTCCCCTCGTCGGCGAGGGCGAGCGCGACGGCCGCGCAGTCCTCGACGTCGACGACGCCCCACTGCTCGCGCAGCCGCTCCCGGTACTCCCGCCCGTACCCGGTCGAGCCGCCGTAGTTGACCTCGGCGACGCCGATGCCTCTGGAGGTGAAGTAGGCGATCTCCAGGTCGAGGACGAGGGGCGCGCGGCTGGTGGGGCCGCCGTGCGCCCAGACGACGTAGGGCGGCAGTTCGTCGCCTGGCGGGACGCAACCCGGGTTGTGCGGCGGGTAGATGTGCGCGTGGATGTCGCGTCCGGCGGGGCCGGTGAAGGTGCGGATCTGCGGCTCGGGGTAGTGCGCGGGGTCGACGGCGTCGTCGTGCTCGGCGCCGATCACGCGGGCTCTGCCGATGGGGGCGCCCCCGCGCGAGCCTGTTCGAGCGTGGGGGAGTGCGTCCAGCTCTACGACCTCGTAGGCGCTGCGCGGGCTCGCGCCGACGGCGACCACGCGCTCGCCGTGCACCGCGAGGGTCGGCGCGAACTCGGTCCAGGGGCCGGCCGCGTCGACGATCTCGCCGGTCTCCGGGTCCAGTATCCCGAGGGCGGTGGCGCCGCGGCCGTGCACGACGGCGATCAGGCCGCCGTCCAGCGGGGCGAACCAGCGCTGGCCGAGCTTCCACAGCGGTCCGGCGAACTCCTCCTCGCGGGCGCAGAGCGGGCTGCCGTCGCGGTAGAGGTTCCACCAGCCGGTGCGGTCGCTCGCGTACAGCAGGGAGCCGTCGGCCGCCCAGTCGACCTGCGCGATCGACTCCCGGGGTCCGCCGGCCACGGTCCGCTGCCGATGGAGCGTGCCGTCTTCGGCGACCCCGGCGACGACCAGTTCCGTGCCGTCCCACGGCATCCGCGGATGGTCCCAGGCCAGCCAGGCGGCGCTGCGTCCGTCGGGCGAGAGGCGGGGGCCGGTGACGAACCGGTGCCGGGCATCGGTGAGTTCACGTACCGCGTCCCGGTCCTGGGCGGCCGAACCGTCCAGGGGTACGGCGGCCGGCACGCGGCGCAGATCGGTGGGCCCGTCGCCGGTGAACTCCTCCAGGACGCACCACACTTCGCCCCGGTCGAGCACCAACCGCGGTTCCGCCCAGCGCAGTCCGCCGCCCACGAGGGAGAGGGGCGTCAACGGCACTGGCTCGCCGTCGAGTTCGTACCGGTAGAGCCGCTGGTCGGCGAAGTTCACGAAGACCACCAGCGGGCGGCCGTCCACGACCGCCCCGGCCCAGGGGTGGCCGCCGTACTCGATGACACGGCTGCGGACGTTCCACGGCGGGGGCAGCACCGGCTCCTCCCGGCCGCCGACGAGCCGCCGCACAAGCGTGCGCCGGCCGCCCTCGGTGGGCCGTGGCTCGGTCCACCACGCCTCGTCGCCGACGAAGCCGACGTACTCGGGGTGCCCGTCGTGCGCGGCCGCGAGGGCCGCGTCGATGGGCGAGGGCCAGGATCCGTACGGCAGGGTCTGCACGTTCTCCCCCAACTCGCCTAGGCCGTGCGCAGAAAGCGGTCGAGTACGCGTACCCCGAAGTGCAGCGCCTCGACCGGGACGCGCTCGTCGACGCCGTGGAACATGGCCTGGTAGTCGTAGCCCTCGGGCAGCTTCAGCGGGGTGAAGCCGTAGCCGGTGATGCCGAGGCGCGAGAACTCCTTGGCGTCGGTGCCGCCGGACATGCAGTACGGCACGACCTGTCCCTCGGGGGCGAACTCCTCGACGGCCGCCCGCATCTTCGCGTACGTGGGCGAGTCGAGGGGGGCCTGGAGGGCGATCGACCGGTGGTGGTACTCCCAGTCGACGTCAGAGCCGGTGAGCTTGTCGAGCGTGGCCCTGAACTCGTCCTCGACGCCGAACAGATGGCGTCCGTCGACGTACGCCACGGCCTCGCCCGGAATGACGTTGACCTTGTAACCGGCCTCCAGCATGGTCGGGTTGGCGCTGTTGCGGACGGTCGCCTCGACCAGCTTGGCCGCGGGCCCGAGCTTGTCCAGCAGGCCGTCCACGTCGTCCAGGTCGCTCTCGATGCCGTAGAGCAGGGCGAGTTCGGTCAGCGCGGCCCGCACGGTCGGGGTGAGCCGCGCGGGCCACTCGTACTCGCCGATCCGGGTGATCGCGGCGGAGAGCCGGGTGACGGCGTTCTCCCGGTTGACCTTGGAGCCGTGCCCGGCGCGTCCGCGCGCCGTGAGCTTCAGCCAGCCCGTGCCGCGCTCGCCCGCGGCGATCGGATAGAGCTGCCGCCCTGCGCCGTCGTGGAAGGTGAAGGCCCCCGACTCGCCGACGCCCTCGGTGCAGCCCTCGAAGAGGGCCGCGTGCTCGCGGGCGAGGAACTCGGACCCGTCCCGGGCGCTGTCCTCCTCGTCCGCGGTGAACGCGACGACGACGTCCCGCCGGGGCCGGATGCCCGCACGCGCCCAGCCGCGTACGACCGCGAGGATCATCGCGTCCATGTTCTTCATGTCGACCGCGCCGCGCCCCCAGACGACCCCGTCGCGGATCTCCCCGGAGAAGGGGTGCACGCTCCAGTCCTCGGCCCGGGCGGGTACGACGTCCAGATGACCGTGGACCAGCAGCGCGTCGGCGGTCGGGTCGGAGCCCTCGATGCGCGCCACCACGTTGGTCCGGCCCGCGGTGCGCTCCAGCAGGACGGGTTCCAGGCCCGCTCCGGCCAGTTGTCCGGCCGCGTACTCGGCGGCGGGCCGCTCCCGGCAGTCCCCGCCGCCGCGGTTGGTGGTGTCGATGCGGATGAGGTCGGACGTGAACCGCACGACCTCGTCCAGTGCCTGCTCGTCAGCCATACTGCTCCTCCACGGCGGCCGAGACGATGGTGGTGACCGCCTTGAAGGTACGGATCCCCTCGTACATGGTCTCGCTGGTGTACGCCACTTTCCGCTCCCCGATCCGGCTCACGCCCGGCACCACGGTCGCGGCCAGGGCGAGATGCTCGGCGTCGAACTCGAGCGCGACGGTGAACGGCCCTGCCTGCACCGGTTGTTGACGGACCGCCAGCCGCGCCGCCTCCTTGGCGGCGGCCCGGATGTCGGCGGCGGTGCGGGCCGGGGTGCGGCACACGGCCGCGTACCGCGAGACATGGTCCTTGACGGCGACCTTCAGCGCCTCGGGTGCGTACCCGAGGGCGTCCTCGCAGGCCACGTCGTCACCGGTCACCAGGACGACGGGTACCCCGTACTCGGCGACCACGCGCGCGTTCAGCAGCCCCTCGCTGGCCCGTTCGTCGTTGAGCCACACGCCGGTGATGGAGTTGGCGAGGTAGGTGTGGGCGAGCACACCCTCCATGCCGGCGCCGGCGTGGTAGCCGACGAACGCGATGCCGTCGACGTCTCCGTGCTGCACGCCCTCCACCATGGACAGCGACTTGTGCCGCCCGGTGAGCATCTGCGTGCGCTCGTCGAGCTGTTCGAGGAGCAGGTTCCGCATCGTCCAGTGCGCCTCGTTGACGAGCACCTCGTCCGCGCCGCCGTCGAAGAACCCGAGCACGGCGGCGTTCACGTCCGAGGTGAACATCGACCGGCACCGCTCCCACTGCGGCGTCCCCGGCAGCACGTCGGCCGGCCACGTCACCCCCGTGGCACCCTCCATGTCGGCGCTGATCAGGATCTTCATGGAGCGTCACGTTACGCGCCACGGGGGAAACGGGCCAGGAAGCGGCGGCCGGAGCGCGCCTCCGAAAGCAGCCTCAGAGGGTGCGGCCCAACAGCTCCAGCAGCGCCGTCCAGTGCCGCTCCGACGCCTCGGCGCCGTACATCGCGGTGTCGGCCTGGGTGAAGCCGTGGTGGGCGCCCGCGTAGACCTCGCTGCGATGGCGCACCCCGGCCGCGGTCAGGGACTTCTCCAGGCGGTCGATCTGCTCCGCCGGGTTGGTGGAGTCCTGGTCGGCGTGGCCGAAGTACAGCTCGGCCGTGACGCGGTCGGCGAGCAGGTGGGGGCTGTCCGGCGCGTCGGTCGCGAGGTAGGCGCCGTGGAAGCCGGCCGCGGCGGCGACGCGGTCCGCGTGCGTGCCGGCGGTGCGCAGGGCGAGCCCCGCGCCCATGCAGTAGCCGGTGACGCCGACCGGGCCGTCGGTGGTCAGCGGGGACGCGGCCAGCCAGTCGAGGTAGAAGGCGGCGTCCCGCATCGCGCCCTCGGGGGTGAGGGTGCGCGCGGCCGGCCCCAACTGCCCGATGATCTCCGGGCGTTCGGCCGGGTTGATGAAATCGGGGAGCTCGACCACGGGCGCGGGCCCGAACCGGTAGAAGACGTTCGGGACCAGCACCGCGTAACCGGCCGAGGCCAGCCGGTCGGCCATCGACCTCAGGTGCGGGCGCAGGCCGAAGGCGTCCATGTAGAACAGGACGGCGGGGCGCGGGGTGCTGTCGTCGGGGGCGGCGAGATAGGCGTCGACGGTCCCGTCGGGGGTGGTGATCTCGACGGCGGTGCCCTGTACGGCGGTCATGGGCTCTCTCAGTTCTCGCGGATCGCGGCGTCGGTCAGTTCCTTCACCCGGGCGGCGGGGACGGGCACGCCCGGCGACTGGAAGAACCAGCGCTGCGCCTCCTCCTGGCTCAGCCCCTCCGGCCGCTCCCCCATGTACGGCCCCACATAGGCGGGCGTCCCGGGCGCGAGCCGCCAGCTGTCGGCGAGGCCGCCGATGTCGACGGCGTCGTACCCGAAGGCGTCCAGCAGGTCGACGACCCGCGCCTTGGCCTCCGTGTCGTCACCGGCGACGGGCAGCGCGCTGCGGTCGGCGGCGCCCGCGGGGCGGGCGAGCGTGACCAGGTGGTGGAAGTCGATGGTCGCGAACGTCTTCACCACCCGGGAGTCCGCCAGGTGCCGCTGCACCAGGTCGCTGGAGGTCAGCGCGCCCCCGTCCAGTTCGGCGATGTCGCCGTCGCGCTGCGGGTGGAAGACCATCGCGTCGACGACCGCCTTGCCCGCGAGCGCGGCAGCCGGCAGTTCGCCGTAGGCCTTCAGCGGTACGGCCGCCACGACCAGGTCACCCGCCTGGGCGGCCTCGGCGGGGGTGGCCGCGCGGGCGCTCGGGCCGAGGTCGCCGACGAGGTCGGCGAGGGTCTCGGGGCCGCGGGAGTTGCTGAGCACGACGTCCAGTCCGGCGGCGACGGCCAGCTTGGCGACCGCACCGCCGATCATGCCGCTGCCGATGATTCCGAGGGTCTTGGTCACTCTGGCGCACCTCCGCGTCGTATGTGAAACTGAGTGTCACGCTAGCCACTGAGTTTCGACACTGCAAGCGAGGTTCTACGAGGGAGTTAGGATCGCGGGGTGACGGGAGCAGCGCGTACGAACACGAGGGACATCGCCCGAGCCGCCGTACGGGCCGAACTGGCCCAGGTGGCCTTCGAGCTGTTCCGTCGGGAGGGATTCGACAAGGTCACCCTGGACGACCTCGCGGCGGCCGCCGGCGTCTCCCGCTCCACCTTCCTGCGCTACTTCGGCACCAAGGAGGACGCCGTCCTGGGCGCCTTCGACGGACATGACCGGCGGGTCGCCGACGCCCTGCGCGCCCGGCCGGCCGGCGAGGACGAGTGGACGGCGCTGCGGCGGGCGCTGGACACGGTGATCGAGCGGTACCACCTGGATCCGGCCGGCTCCCTGGAGACGACCCGGCTGGTCCGGGACACCCCGGCGCTGTGCGCGCGACACCTGGAGAAGCAGTACAGCTGGCGCCCGGCCCTGTCCGAGGCCCTGGCCGAGCGCGCGGGCGCCGAGCGGCCCACGCTCGCGCAGTCCGTCCGCGCGGCGGCCGCCCTGGACTGTCTGAACGTCGCCCTCGACCACTGGCTCGCCTCGGACGGCGGCCAGGACCTGGTCGCCCTCCTCGACGAGGCCTTCTCGGCGTTCACGACGGGCTGACCCCCACCCACCCCCAACCCCTCTCCCCTTGCCGGGAGTTGGGGTTCTTTGCCGTGCGTTGACAAAAACCAGGAGCTTGCACTTAGGTTTGCCTTACCTAAGTTTCACCTGTCCTTCGAGAAAGGTGCGCTCCCGTATGAGAGCCGTTCCGTCCGCCCGTACCGCCGCCCGCGCGGGCCTCGCCGCCGTCGCCGCCGCCTCGCTCACCCTGGGCCTGGCCACCTCCGCCTCCGCCGCGACCTCGACCCGCACGGTCACGGACGCGGGCACCACCTACAACCTGTCGCTGACCGCGCCCGACACCGCGGCCGCGTCCGGCCAGACCATCACCGTCTCCGGATCCGGCTACAACACGAGCCAGGGCGTCTACGTCGGTCTGTGCGTGGTCGAGGGCGCGCCGGGAGCGAACAAGCCGAGCCCCTGCCTCGGCGGCCAGGACGAGTCCGGCACCACCGGTGCCTCGCACTGGGTCAACAACACCTTCGGCGGGCTCTTCGCCAACAGCTCCAAGTTCGGCACCGGCGGCACCTTCAGCGTGCAGATCTACGTGAAGGCCACGCTCGACGACGGCAGCGTCTGCGGCGAGGACGTCACCTGCGCCGTGGTCACCCGCGCGGACCACTTCGACAGCGAGGACCGCAACTACGACGTCCACGTCCCGATCACCTTCCAGTGAACCGCGTCCATCACACCGGCCCGGCGGCGCTCCTCGGCGCCGCCGCGCTCGTGACCGCCTCCCTCGCGACGGGCTCCACGGCCAGTGCGGCCGGCAGTCCGGCCACCGGGGTCGGCCAGGCGGGCCAGCGGCTCACGGTCTCCGCCACCGCCGGCCTGGACCCCGAGGGCGAGACGATCCGCGTCACGGGCGAGAAGTACGACGCGACCAAGGGCATCTACGTCGCCCTGTGCAAGGACAACGGCGACGACCGGATCCCCGGCCCGTGCCTCGGCGGCGCGGACACCAGTGGCGGCGCGAGCGCCTCGAAGTGGATCGTCCCGAAGGGCGACCCGAACGAGGGCGAACTCGCGCTCGCCTACGGCGACGGCGGCACCTTCGACGTCGAACTCGCGCTCAAGGCCAAGGACACCAACGTCGACTGCACACAGGTCGCCTGCTCGGTCGTCACCCGCGTCGACCACCGCGGCACCGGCGACCGCTCGCAGGACGTCCGGGTCCCGGTCGCCTTCGCGGGCACGACCCCCGGCGACGGCGAGGGCGTCGACGTACCCGCGGGCACCGTCAGCTACGTCCGCACGGCCGAGTTCACCACCGCCGGCCGACCGCAGGACCTCCTGCTGCATCCCGACTCCGGGAAGCTGTACGTCGGTTCGGCGGACATCCCCGACACGGCGGACGTCAACGAGCGCGGCCTGTACGCCCTCGACCCCGCGGACGGCAGAGTGCTCTCCCACGTCGCGCAGGCCCCCGGCTCGACCGGTGCCCTGGCCGCCCGCAACGTCCCGCTCCTGATCGCACCGCTCGCGGGCGACGGGGTCGTCTTCCACTACCCGTTGCGCGGCATCGGCACCGCCAAGGACGGCGACACCGCCGCGCAGGGCGTCTGGCTGACCGGCGCCACGGTCACCGGCGCGGGCCCCGGCACCGACGCAAGCACGGTGCTGGTCGCCCAGGGCCCGGCCCTCTCCGAGATCGAGACCGCCACCGGAGCAGTCCGGCGCACGGTCACCCTCGACGGCGGCTCGGCCCTCGGCGTGGACGGCGCGCACGGCGCGGCCTGGTCCGCCGGTGCCACCGGCGGCCTGCTGCGCCGCGTCGACACGGGCTCCTTCACGGTGACGGCCACGGCGCAACTCCCCGACGGTTACGTCACCTTCCTCGAAGCCGACCCCGCGACCGGCAACATCTGGGTGGGCAGCGGCACTTCGGTGCTCGTCCTCGACCGCGACGCCAGGCTGCTGGCCACCCTGGAGGGCCAGGACCGGCCCACGGCGGCGGCCTTCGACACGGCCACGGGAGAGGCCTTCGTCCTGCGGGAGGACTACGGCAACGCCGACAACGGCGCGGACAACGTCGGGTCCCTGGAGGTCTACGACACGAGCACCTTCCAGCCGGCGGCCGAGCCCGTCGCCCTGCCGGGCAACCGCGCCGACGCCTACGCGGGCGTCGCCGTCACGCCCGGCGGCGGGTCCGTGTACGTCACCGATCAGGCCGAGAGCAAGGTCGTACGCCTCGACCGGCGGATGTCCCCGAAGGTCGCGCGGTCCCCCGCCGACCAGTCCGTCGCCCCGGGTGAGGAGGTCACGTTCACGGCCACCGCCGAGGGGACCCCGGAGCCGACCGTGCGCTGGCAGGTCAGTACCGATGCCGGACAGACCTGGTCGGCGGTCGAGGGCGCGACGGACACCACGTACAGCTTCACCGCCCTGGCCTCGCACGACGGCCACCGCTACCGCGCCGAGTTCACCAACTCCGCGGGCACGACCCGGACCGCGCCGGTGACGCTGACGGTCACCGAGGCGGGGGGCGGGGAGACGGGCGGGGACGACAGCGGGGGCGTGACCGGCGGGGAGGACAGCGGCGGGACCGACCCGGGCGAGAGCGGCGGCACCACAGGCGGCGACTCCGGCACCGCTGCCAGCGGCGGAACCGGCTCGGGCACGGCGGCGACCGGTGGCACCGGCTCCGAGACGACCGGCGGGTCCGACGTCTCACCGTCCGGAACCGCCGGGACCGGTACGGAGGCCACGGACACGTCCGCCACGAGCGGCAGCCTCGCCGCCACCGGTGTCGGCGCGCTGTCCGTCGCCGCGCTCGCGGCCGCCCTGACGGGCGCGGGCTGGGCGGCCTACCGCCGGGGACGCTCCGTCAACTGACCCGCCCCCGGCGCCTCCTGGCCCAAGTCCGCCCCGCGGCAGCAGCTTCACGCCGCTGGGCGGACCCGACCCGTCGGACGGGGTCAGATGGACACGGCCACCGCGTTGAACGTCGTCTCCGGGGTCTGCGGGCTGGTGAAGCGCGCGTTGACCAGATACAGCCGGTTGCCGAACCGGGCCGCGGTGGTCGGGACGTCGAAGCGCGGGTCGGTGATCGTGCGGCGCAGGGTCGCGGTCGTGGCCCTGGCGTCGAGGTCGAACACGCTGATCAGGTTGAGGCGGTTCTGCACGACGTACAGGGTGCGGCCGATGCGCCACAGCCCGTCGCCGTTGGCCACGTCGGCCGCGCCGGACAGGGTTATCTCGGTCGCGTGGCCGGTCTTCGGGCTCACGTTGTAGAGCTTGCCGGGTGTGCTGCTGACGACGATCAGGCCGCGGCCGTCCGGCGCGGCGACGATGCCGTTGGCGTTGTTGACGTCCGGCGTCTGCACCCAGTCGCCGGTCAGCGGCAGGGCGCGCACCTCGCCGTCACGGCCGCGCGGGACACCGTACAGGGAGGCCGCGCGGGAGTCGGTGAACCAGGCGCGGTCGCCGAGCAGGGTGACGTCGTTGATGAAGTGGCCGGTGGCCTCGGTGAGTTGGTGCGTCTTGAGCAGCTCGCCGGTGCGGGAGTCGTGGACGCGGGCCACTCCCGTGCTGCCGGCGACGTAGAGCAGTCCGTCGCGGTCCAGCTTGAGGCCGACGGCGACCTGGCCGGTCGCTCCGGCGTAGAGGACTCCGCCCGCGCCGGTGCGCAGGTCGGTGCGGTAGATGGCGCCGTTCGCGCGCGAGCCCATGTACGCGAAGGGCTTGCCGCCGATCGCGATGCCCTCGGGGAGCCAGCCGTCGGGGAGCGGGAACTCGGTCGGCCAGGTCGACTCACCGGCGGACGGGGCGGCACTCGCCGTACCGGCGCCGGCCGCGACGGCGAGACCGGCCAGCGCGGCCGAGCCGAGCAGTGCTCTCCGGGACGGATGGTGGGGGTGGGTCCGGGTCATGGTTCGGGCCTCCGGGGATGGGGGGACGGGACGGCGAACACGTGGCTGGACGAACATCGGGAAGTCGATGACCCGGCCTTGACCGAGATTTCGATTCCTGTTCGTGTCAAACGAACCACCGCACACGGGAGTTCCCCGCCGCCCCACCCCTTCCACACGTCGATCAGCGCGCTCCGCGCAAGCGCCGGCGTCAGCTCGTCCGACCCGCCACCACCCACTTGGACGGCAGCACGATCCGCGTGCCCTCGGGCGTGAACTCGGTTGTCGTGAGCGGGAGTTCGCCGCTCGCCAGGATCGTCAGGCCGGCCGTGCGGAAGTACTCGGGTACGGACGCGTCGGCCACCTCGCCGGGGGCGATGCCGTGCTGGAAGATCGGGGCGAGCTTGGGCGGCGGTCCGGCCGGGCTCTGTGCCAGGCCCAGCAGCACCGGCTTGGCGTCCTCGGAGAGTTCGACGAGGAAGGCGCGCCCCCGGTCGCCGAGGAGCGCGGCGATCCCGTCCACCATGGGCTGCCGGTCGTCGGGTTCGGCCTGGTGCAGGACACCGCGCATATAGACGTTGGCGTCGCCGAGCTCCGCGTGCAGCGACTCCGTCTCGTTCTTCTCCACGGCGTCCAGCACCCGGTAGGTCGCCTGCCCGGCGGGGTCGGCATGCCGGGCGTGCTCGATCGCGGCCCCGGACAGGTCGGCGCCGACGACATGCCGGAAGCGGTCGGCGAGGAACCGCGTCTGGGTGCCGTTTCCGCAGCCGAGGTCGACCATCGCGAGGCCGGGGTCGGCGAGGTGCGGCTCGAACAGCGCCAGATGGAGGGCGGCGGTCAGAGCCGGCTCCGCGTCCCAGAAGACGGCCCCCTCCTCCTCGGGGGCGTCCCGCCAGAAGCCCTCCCAGGCCTCCCGGTACCGACTCGTCACGCTCATGGCCAACTCCCCAGGGTGCGCCGCGAACCCCGCCGCAAGTGACGGGCCAGTACGGTCTATCGCGCCCTGGTCACGGCTACAAGCGCGTCGCGCATTCCTTCACTCCGCATTCGACCCGCGTCCGCCCCTGTGCGCCCCTCGCGCCCCTGTGGTGCTGTCGGCCGGGGTGCGGTTCAGCGCCGCGGCAGGGTCAGTTCGAACCAGACAGTCTTGCCGGTCTTCGTACGACTCGTGCCCCACTCGCGGGCGAGCGTGCTGACCACGCGCAGGCCGCGCCCGAACTCGTCGGTCGGCCCGGCGCTGAGCAGCGTCGGCAGCTCGTGGTCGTCGTCCTCCACCTCGCACAGCAGGGTGTCGCCGCGGACCAGCCGCAGTTCCACGGGGCGGCTGTGGGAGTGCCGTACGGCGTTGGTGACGAGCTCACTGACCATCAGCTCGGCGTTGTCGGCGAGCTTCGCGAGCCCCCAGTCGTGCAGTTGCTCGCGGACCGCGGCACGCGCGCGTGGCACCTCGATCGGGTCGAGGGTGATGCGCCATTCGGCGACGTCGTCCGTCTCGATGCCGTTCAGGCGGGCCATCAGCAGGGCGACGTCGTCCTTGCGGCCGCCGCGGGTGTTGAGGGCGCGGATGATGGAGTCGCAGGCGTCGTCCATGGACGCGGCCGGGTGGGCGGCGGACTCGCTGAGGGTGGCGAGACCCACGCCGATGTCCTCGCCGCGCACCTCGACCAGGCCGTCGGTGCACATCACGAGCCGGTCGCCGGGCTCCACGCGCACGCGTACCGCCTCGAAGGGCACCCCGCCGACCCCGATGGGCGCGCCGGTCGGCAGGTCGAGCAGCTCGCTGTGGCCGTCCTCCGCACGGACCAGCACGGGCGGGATATGGCCCGCGTTGGCGATGTGCAGCTCGCTCGCGATCGGGTCGTAGACGGCGTACACGCAGGTCGCGAGGTAGTTGTCGCCGAGGCGCTGGGCGAGGTCGTCGAGATTGCGCAGCAGTTGGGCGGGCGGCAGGTCGAGCGCGGCCATGGTCTGCACGGCCGTACGCAACTGGCCCATCATGGCTGCCGAGTTGAGGCCGTGGCCCATGACGTCGCCAACGACCAGGGCGGTGCGGGCGCCGGGGAGCTTCACGGAGTCGAACCAGTCGCCGCCGACGCGGCCGAGGAGTGTGCCGGGAAGGTAGCGGGTGGCGATGTCGCAGCCCGCCATGCGCGGCGGGATGTGCGGCAGCATGCTGTCCTGGAGGGTCTCGGCGACGCTCTCCTGGTAGGTGTACATGCGCGCGTTGTCGAGCACGAGGCCCGCGCGGGCGGCGAGTTCGGCGCCGGTGACGCGGTCCATGTCGTTGAAGACGGGCCGCTCCGGGTGGCGGAGCAGGATCATGAAGCCCAGGACGACGTTCCGTGCCTTCAGGGGTACGACCAGCATGGAGCGGCCGGTGATGAGGGGCCGGATGTCGCGCTTCTCGAACTGCGCGGCGATGGCGTGGCCCATCTCCTCGCTGATGCGCGGCACCAGGACGGGTTCGCCGCTGGTCATGCACTGGAAGAAGGGCGTGTGCGCCGGGAACGGCATGGCCTCGCCGACCGGCACGACGTCGTCCCAGCGGCCGGGCTCGTCGGTGTGCTCGACGGCGACCCGGTGCCACATCGTGGTGGTGTCGGGCACGCCGTCCGGGAACCCCTCGCCCGCGACGACCTGTTCGCGCAGATAGGTGCCGGCGACGTCGGTGAAGCGCGGTACGACGGCCTTGCTGACCTCGATGATCGTCCGCGAGAGGTCGAGGGAGGTGCCGATGCGCCCGCTGACCTCGTTCAGGAATTCCAGGTGCTCACGGACGGCCGCGTACTCCAGGTCCTCGCCCTCGTCGGCGGTCTCCTGCGGCACCGGCAGGCCCTCGGCCACCGCGCGGGCGGCCCGCTCGCGGCGCGCCCTGCGCTCGGCGCGCCGGGGCACGCCCCAGTCGGGGGTGACGGGCACCCGGTCGTTCTGGCTGAACTCCAGGACGGGATAGCCCAGTTCGAGGACCTGCGCGACGATGCGGGCGCTCTCGTCGACGCTCATGCTGGGCAGGATCTCGGGCAGCCGGCGGGCCAGCTCCTCGGCGCCGGGGAAGTCCGTGTGCAGGGCGAAGCCCGGGGCGATCCGCTCGAAGGCCATGTCCCCGTCGACGCCGTCGGCCTCGTCCTGACGCAGGCCCGCGGTGTCGGCGGCGAGCACCAGCAGCCGCTCGTACCCCGGCCCCACCAGGGGGTACGCCCACCACAGCACGTCGACCCGATTCCTCCCCCACCCTTCGGGCGGGGGGACCCCCATCTCGCTTCGCGAGGGGACCGTGAGCCGGGCGCGGCCCGCGGCCGGGTAGGAGAGCCGGCCGCCGAGGGAGGATTCGAGGTCCGGGCCGAGTCCGCCGTAGTCCGCGTACGGGCCGTAGAGCGGGGTCTCGTCCTCGTCGGGCAGGGCGCCGGAGACGGGCAGCAGGTCGACGGCCGGGTGTCCGATCGCCTCGTCCTTGGCGACTCCGAACAGACGGCGTGCGCCGGTGCTCCAGTGCGAGACGAGGCCGTCGCGGTCCACCACGACCACGGCCAGCGGGACACGACCGGCGTGCCCGGCCGGCGCGCCGTTCCCAGCAGCAGGGCTGGGAGGTGCGTCCCTCTCGGTGCCACGATCCATGGCCCAGGCCCTCTCTCCGCACGGCTCCGCAAGATCTGTGTCGCCCACTCCACGGTACGGCTCCCGTCATCGGTGATGTGCGGCAATACGGGAATTGATGCGGGGCGGGCGCACGGGCGCCTGGGCGTGTGCGCCGGAGTGGTTCAGTCCTCGTGCCCCAGCTGCAGGTCCCGCTCGGTGCGCCCCCCGCCGGCCACCTGGAGCACGGTCGCGACCGGCGGGTAACCGGCGGCGATCACGGTGTACTCGCCGGAGGAGAGATCGACGAACCGGAACGTTCCGTCGGCTCCCGTGGTGAGCGTGTCCACGACATTCCCGGCCGCGTCGAGCAGCGTCACGCGCGCGTCCTCGACGGGCCGCCCGCCCCCGGCCCGCACGGTCCCCCGCAGTACGGCACCGCCCGCGAGCTCGACGTCCTGGCGGGTCTCCCGGGAGGCCTGGACGCTGACGGGGAGCGCGGCCGGGCGGAACGCGGGCGCGCTGGCCGCGAGGGTGTACTCGCCGGCGACCAGCTCGGTGATGACGTAACCGCCCTCGCGGGAGCTGCGGGTGGTGGCGACGACCTCGCCGTGCACGTTGGTGAGGGTGACGGTGGCGTCCCGTACGACGCTGCCGTCCGCGGTGACCACGCTGCCGGCGAGCCGCCCGGCGCCGCCGAGGACGATGTCCAGCTCGACGGGGCGCTCGCCGACGGTGACGGAGACGGCCTGCGGCTGGTGGCCGCCCGCTGCGGCGATCAGCACGTACGACCCCGAACCGGGCGTGGACAGCGCGTACCGCCCGTCCTCGCCGCTCGCGCCCCGCCCGATCTGCTGCCCGGCCACGTCGATGAGCGTGAGCGCCGCGCGCGGCACGACGGTGCCGTCGGGGTGCTGCACCGTGCCGCAGACAGGGATTCCGGCGGCGTACGGCGAACGCGCCTGCGGGATCGGGGCGTTCACGGGCGCGGGCTCGGTTTCGGCGGCGTTGTGGGACACCAGCGGTTTCTCCTTGAGGAAGAAGGCGATGAGCAGGCCGAGGGCGAGCACCGGCACCAGGTAGAGGAAGATCCGGGGCATGGCGTCGGCGTACGCCCGGATGTAGCCGTCGCGCAGCGGCGCGGGCAGGGCGTGGACGAGCTGCGGTGTGATGGACTCGGGGTCGGGAAGACCGGCACCCGCGCGCGTGGGCAGCCGTTTCGCCAGAGCGTCGGAGAGCCGGTCGGCGAAGAGGGTGCCGAAGATCGCGGCGCCGACGCTGCCGCCGATCTGCCGGAAGTAGTTGTTGGCACTGGTCGCGGTGCCGAGGTCGGCGGGGCGCACCGAGTTCTGCACGGCGAGGACCAGTACCGGCATGACCAGGCCGATTCCGGCGCCGAGGACGGCCATCCAGATGCTGTAGTGCAGCCGCGGCGTGTCGACCTGGAGCCGGGACAGCAGCCACATGCCGACGACCGAGAGAGCGCTGCCGAGCAAGGGGTAGATCTTGTAGCGCCCGGTGTGGCTGATGAGCTGCCCGGAGATGATCGAGGCGCCGACGATCCCGCCCATCATGGGCAGCATCAGCAGTCCGGACCCGGTGGCGGAGACGCCGTCGACCATCTGCAGGAAGGTCGGCAGATAGCTGGCGGCCCCGAAGAGCGCGACGCCGATCACCAGGCCCACGAGACCGGTGACGTTGAAGACGGAGTCCCTGAACAGCCGCAGCGGGATGAGGGGTTCGGCGGCGAAGCGCTCGGCGACGAGGAACAGCACGCTGGCCGCCGCGGCTCCGGCGCCGAGCCCGAGGATCACCCGCGAGCTCCACGCGTACTCGGTGCCGCCCCAACTGGTCAGCAGGACCAGGCATGTCGAAGCGGCAGCGAGCAGCAGCGCACCGAGGATGTCGAGGCGCGGCCTGGTCCGCGGCTTCGGCAGCTTCAGTACGACGGTGACGACGGCCAGGGTGACGATGCCGAAGGGGACGTTGAAGTAGAAGCACCACCTCCAGGAGAGGTGGTCCGTGAAGTAGCCGCCCAGCAGGGGTCCCGCGACGGAGGCGAGCCCGAACGCGGCGCCGATCAGGCCCATGAACCGGCCGCGCCGCCGGGGCGGCACGATGTCCGCGATGATCGCCTGGACGCCGATCATGAGCCCGCCCGCGCCGACGCCCTGGACGGCGCGGAAGGCGATCAGCTGGTCCATGGACTGCGCGCGGCCGGCCAGCGCGGAGCCGATCACGAAGACGACGATGGCGAACTGGAAGACGCCCTTGCAGCCGAGCAGGTCGCCGAGCTTGCCGTAGACCGGCAGGCCCACGGTGGAGGTCAGCAAATACGCGGTGATAGCCCAGGACATCCGGTCGAGGCCGTGCAGCTCGCCGACGATCTTCGGCAGCGCGGTGGCGACGATCATCTGCTCCAGCGCGGCGAGCAGCAGCGCGAGCATCAGCCCGAGGAAGACCAACCGCACCCGGCGCGGGCTCAGTTCGGCCGGTGTCGCGGGTGCGGGGGCGGCGGCCCGCGCGGGCGCCGGCGGCGCCGTTTCCTCGTGCACCAGAGTGATCCCGCCCACGTACCGCTCCCCTCGTCGCGCCGCCTGACAAATTCCCGCTTAAAGCGACAACTCCGAGCAAGCGCGACGAGTTACGGCGGATCGGTGTAACGCACCGAGATCCACTCGATCCGGTGAGGGAGGTCAACGACCCCCGCTCACCGGGGACTTACTTCTCGACCTCGGTCGCCAGGTTGGCGAGCACGGCGTCGTAGATCCGGCCGAGGCCCTTGGGTGCGAAGGTCTTCTCGAAGAAGCCGCCGATGCCGCCGGCGCCGTTCCAGACCGTGCTGACGACCACGCGGGACTTGCCCTCGCCGGCCGGGGTGACCGTCCAGGTGGTGACCATGGAGGAGTTGCGGTCCTTCTCGACGAGCTGTCCGTCGGTGGGCTCGGTGACCTCCAGGAGGCAGTCACGGACGCGCTTGCTGGTGGCCTGGAGCTTCCAGTGGACGAGGGTGCCCTCGCCGTCGCCGCCCTCGCGCACCTCGTACTCGCTGAAGTGCTCGGGCAGCAGCTTCCGCCGGGTGCCGCTGTAGTCGGCGAGGGCGTCGAACACCTTCTCCGCGTCCGCCGCGACGACCCGCTCCGTAGTGGCCTCGACCTGCGCCATCGATTTCCTCCAGGACTTGCGTTCTCGGGGTTGGGGCAAGCCAACCACCCCCGCCCAGGGCCGCCCAAATCGGGGTGCCCGAGGGGGTCGGAAGCGATCAGAAAGAGCACTTGCCCCGTAATTCGAACACGTGTTTCACTCTGGGGGCAGCGCTACCAAGGAGGCGTCATGCGCTGGGAGAACCTCACAGTGGACTCCGGCGGTCACAGCCGGGCGGCCGACTCCGCGCTGTTCGGCGCGGACGCGGTCGTGAGCAGGACCTTCGACACACCTGAGTTCCGCGGCATCACGTTTCACGAGGTGCGGGCGCGCTCGATCATCAACCGGGTGCCGGGCGCCTCACGGATGCCCTTCGAGTGGACAGTCAACCCCTACCGCGGCTGCTCGCACGCGTGCGTTTACTGCTTCGCCCGCAAGACGCACACCTATCTGGACCTCGACTCGGGGATCGACTTCGACTCGCAGATCGTCGTCAAGGTGAACGCGCCGGAGCTGCTGCGCCGCCAGCTGGGCTCGCGCCGCTGGCTGGGCGAGCACATAGCGATGGGCACCAACGTCGACTGCTATCAGCGCGCCGAGGGCCGCTACCGGCTGATGCCGGGCATCCTGGCCGCCCTGCGCGACCACGCGAACCCCTTCTCGATCCTGACGAAGGGGACGCTGATCCTGCGCGACCTCGACGTGCTGGTGCAGGCGTCCCAGGTGACGGACGTCGGCATCTCGGTCTCGGTCGGCTTCACCGACCCCGAGCTGTGGCGAACCGTGGAGCCGGGCACGCCGGCCCCCGAGCGCCGCCTGGACGTCGTGCGCACCCTGGCCGAGCACGGCATCGGCTGCGGTGTGCTGATGGCCCCGGTGATCCCGTTCCTGAGCGACCACCCCGCCCAACTGCGTGCCACCGTGCGGGCGATCGCGGCCGCGGGCGCCACCTCGGTCACGCCCCTGGTGCTGCATCTGCGCCCGGGCGCCCGGGAGTGGTTCATGGCCTGGCTGGCCCACCACCACCCGCACCTGGTGCGCCGCTACGAGCGCCTGTACGCGGACGGCGCCTACGCGCCGAAGTGGTACCAGCGCCGGATCACCCGTCAGGTCCACGAGCTGGCCCAGGAGTACGGGATCGGCCCCACGCGCGCGGGGATGCCGCGCCGGATCCCGCCGCCGGAGCCGGTCGAGGCGGCCGTGTCCGAATCGACCCAACTCACGTTGATTTGAGAGCGTTCGAGCGCATCCCTCGATCCGATTGGGTCAAGTATTGCCAGAACGCGTTCCTCCGGTGCCGCTTTCCGGGACGATGCGGCGAGGACCGTGAGACTCGCGGTCCGCTGCCCCTCCGTCCTGGGAGGACTCCATGAGAAAACGCGCAGCCGTGCTGTGCGGCGCCGCCGTCGTCGTGGCCGGGACCGTCACGGCCGTCCCCGCCGACGCGAGCGCCCCGAGCAGCGCGGCAACCGCTCAAGCCGCGAAGATCACCTGGAAGAAATGCGGCACCACCGACTACCCGACGCTCCAGTGCGCGTCCCTCAAGGTGCCGCTCGACCACCGGAACCCGTACGGGAAGAAGATCACGCTCGCGCTCTCGCGCGTGCCGCACACCGCCAAGAAGTCCCAGGGCCCGCTGCTGGTCAACCCCGGCGGCCCCGGCGGCAGCGGTCTCTCGCTCGCCGGCTTCGTCGCGACCTCGCTGCCCAAGGCGGTCGCGGCCCAGTACGACGTCATCGGCTTCGACCCGCGCGGGGTGGGCAAGAGCACGCCGGCCCTGGACTGCAAGCCGGGCTACTTCAACCCGGTGCGCCCGGACTCGGTGCCGAGCACGCCCGCCATCGAGAAGGCCAACCTGGAGCGCGCCAAGTCCTTCGCCGCGGCCTGCGGCAAGAAGTACGCGAGCGTGCTGCCGTACATCAACACCATCCAGGCCGTGCAGGACATGGACTCGATCCGTGCGGCCACGGGCTACAAGAAGACCAGCTACTTCGGTTACTCGTACGGCACCTACCTGGGCGCGGTCTACGCCAAGCTCTTCCCGCAGCGCGTCAAGCGACTGGTCCTGGACTCGATCGTCGACCCGACCGGCGTCTGGTACGACGACAACATCGGGCAGGACTACGCCTTCGACGCCCGCCAGAAGGCGCTGATGGCCTGGATCGCCAAGTACGACTCGACGTACAAGCTGGGCACCGACCCGGCCAAGATCGAGGCCAAGTGGTACGCGATGCGCAAGGCGCTCGCGAAGAAGCCGGCGGGCGGCAAGGTGGGGGCCTCCGAGCTGGAGGACACCTTCATCCCGGGCGGCTACTACAACGGCTACTGGCCCTACCTGGCCGAGGCGTTCGCGGCCTACGTGAACGACAAGAACGCCGATCCGCTGGTCGAGGCCTACGAGAACTTCGCCGCCGTCGACGCGTCCGGGGACAACGGCTACAGCATCTACACCTCGGTGCAGTGCCGTGACGCCTCCTGGCCGCGCGACTGGAACCAGTGGCGCAAGGACAACTGGGCGGTCTACGACAAGGCACCGTTCATGACCTGGAACAACGCCTGGTACAACGCGCCGTGCGCGTTCTGGCCGACCGACTCGTTGCGGCCGGTCAACGTCGCCAACGGCAAGCTGCCGCCGACGCTGCTGTTCCAGGCGACGAACGACGCGGCGACCCCGTACGAGGGCGGCGCGACGGTGCACGAGCTGCTGGCCGGTTCGAGCTTCGTGGTCGAGCAGGGCGGCGGCAACCACGGCATCACGCTGAGCGGGAACGCCTGCCTGGACAAGTACCTCGCGAAGTACCTGACCGACGGCACCGTGCCGCGCAGCGGCGGCGAGATCGACGCGGTCTGCCCGAAGCTGCCGGACCCGAAGCCGCTGGCCTCGACGGCCGCGGCGTCGAGCTCCGAACGCGGGTCGACCCTGCACGGCCTGCTCGGCTTCCGCGGCTGAGCAGTTGACCGACCGTCGGGGGCGGGCGTTGTCAGACCCGTGGTCCACCATGGACGCATGAGTGAGCTGACCAGGATCCCCGCCCCCGACGGCGTCTTCCCCGCCGCCCAGTACAGCCACGTCGTGCTGGGCACCGGCCGTCTCGTCGCGATCGCCGGCCAGGTCGCCGTGGACGAGGACGGCAAGCTCGTCGGCGAGGGCGACCCCGAGGCCCAGGCCCGCCAGGTCTTCGAGAACCTCCGCCGCTGTCTGGCCGCCGCCGGCGCGAGCTTCGACGACGTCGTCAAACTCACCTTCTTCGTCACGGACATGGCCCACATGCCGGCGATCCGCACAGCCCGCGCCGCCCACATACCCGACGACCGCCTGCCTGCGGCCTCTGCCGTACAGGTGGCCGCGCTGGTCCGGCCCGAATTCCTGATGGAGATAGAGGCGTTCGCGGTCGTGGCACTGTGAGCGGTCTCCACGTCCGCGAGATGACGTTCGACGACTGCGACCGCGTGGCCGAGATACGCGTCGGCGGCTGGCGAACCGCGTACCGCGGCCTGATCCCCCAGTCGTACCTGGACTCGATGAGCGTCCCGGACGACGCCGAGCGCCGCCGCGCGCGTCTCCTGGAAGGCAACCCGGGCGTGGTCAACGTGGTGGCCGAACGGGACGGCGAGGTCATCGGCTGGGCCTGCCACGGCCCGTACCGGGACGGTGAAGTCCCCACCGGGGGCGTGGAGTTGTACGCGATCTACGTCCACCCGGAGCGGTACGGCGCGGGCGTGGGACGGTCTTTGATCGAGGAGTCGATACGACGCTGCACGGCCGCCGGCCACACGCGACTGTATCTGTGGGTGCTGGAGGGCAACGCACGCGCCCGCCGCTTCTACGAACGCTCCGGCTTCCACCCGGACGGCGCCGCCGAGCCCTTCGAGGTGGACGGCGTCCCGGTGCCGGAGGTGCGGTACGTCAGGGAGTTGACGGGCTGAGCCCCGCGTCACCGCTGCTTGGGAATCCGCGCCAGCGCCCGCACCGCCGCCTCCGCCAGCGCCGGATGCGCGAGAGCCTCGTTCAGTACGGGTCTGGCGCGAGCGTCCTCCAGGCTGCCGAGCCCCTCCACGCAGGCGAGGGCGACGCGGCGGTAGGGGTCGTGCGGGCGCAGCCGCCGCCCAAGGGTGGTGATCAGGGCCGGTACGGACTCGGGGGCGCGCAGCTCCGTCAGCAGGCGGACCGGGTGCAGGGCGTAGGCGACGCGCAGTTCGTTCGTGGCGAGGGCCGCCGCCGCGCGGGCCGTGCGAGGGTCGCCGAGGCGGGCGAGGGCGTACGCGGCGGAGGCGCAGCGCTGCGGATCACGGTGGTTCAGGAACAGGACGAGGGACTCGAAGGCCCGCCGGTCGCCCGCGAGGCCCAGCCGGAACGCGGCCAGCTCCCTGGCCCACAGCGGCTGCCCGGGCTCGGTGAGCACTCCGGCCAGCTCGTCGGTGTCCTCGGTCGCCGCGAGCCGGTCGCAGGCGGCGCTGCCCGCGGCCTCCGCCCGTAAACGCTCCGTGAGTGATCGCAACTCTTCGTCCATGGCACCGAGATTAGGGGCCTGGTGGATCTGTCGGGACCTACATCACAAACACGGGGACTAGCGCGCTCGTTACCCGCCGGTTAAGCTCAATCGAGCGAGTCACCCACTCGCACCTGCTTACGTCGGCCTGGTGACGCAGCCGTCGTAAGGGCAGTCGGTTCGGTACCACAGGTACCGCAGCACGACCCGGCCTCGGGACAGGGCCGGTCGGTTTCCCACCGTTCGCTCCAGGCGTGTGCACGCCCATGGCGACGGCACCGGGCGTGTGCGCTCGCAGCCCGGCAACACCCGCATCCCTTTTCACGCACCCGGTGCGCCAGTGGTCCGGCCGCGAGACGGCCGCCCTTCGGCGCACCCGGGGGCGCTCCCAGTCGTCACCCTCATTCCTGGAGTCCCGCGATGGCCACTCCCCTGTCCGACACCCCTCTGTCCCCGCTGCAGACCATTGCCGTCGTCGGTCTCGGCACCATGGGCACCGGTATCACCGAGGTCCTCGCCAAGGCCGGTCGCGCGGTCGTCGGCATCGACATCAGCGAGGCCGCGGCCGCCAAGTCGGTCGCCGTCCTGGAGGCCGCCACCGCCCGCGCCGTGGAGCGCGGCCGGCTGACCGGGGAAGAGCGCGCCGAGCTGCTGGCCCGCGTGCGCACCTCCACCGACCTGCGGGCCGCGGCCGACGCCGACCTGGTCATCGAGGTGGTTCCGGAGTCGTACGAGATCAAGCACCAGATCTTCCGTGAACTCGACGGCATCGTGCGCCCGGAGACGATCCTGGCGACCGGCACCAACGCGCTGTCCGTGACCCGCCTGGCCGCCGACTCGGCGCGTCCGGAGCGTGTGCTCGGGCTGCACTTCTTCAACCCGGCGCCGGCCATGAAGCTGGTCGAGGTGGTCTCCTCGGTGCTGACCGCGCCGGCCGCGGTCTCCGCGGTCACCAACCTCGCCCTCGACCTGGGCAAGGAGCCCGTCGCGGTCGGCGACCGGCCCGGCTTCGTCGCCGACGGGCTGCTGTTCGGCTACCTGAACCAGGCCGCGGCGATGTACGAGGCGAAGTACGCCTCCCGCGAGGACATCGACGCGGCGATGCGGCTTGGCTGCGGTCTGCCGATGGGCCCGCTCGCGCTGCTCGACCTGATCGGCGTCGACACCGCCCGTACGGTCCTGGAGGCCATGTACTCCGAGTCGCACGACCGGCTGCACGCCCCCGCCCCCATCCTCAAGCAGCTCAGCGAGGCGGGCCTGACGGGCCGTAAGTCGGGCCGCGGCTTCTACACCTACGAGGCTCCCGGCAGCGCCACCGTCGTGCGGGACGCGCTGACGCCGCTGGCCGGCGCCGAGCGGGCCCCGGGCCGCGAGGTCCGCTCCGTCGGCGTCGCCGGCTCCGGCACCATGGCCTCCGGCATCGCCGAGGTCTTCGCCAAGGCCGGCTACGAGGTCGTGCTCGCCGCCCGCAGCGAGGAGAAGGCGCAGACCGCCAAGGCCCGTATCGGCAAGTCGCTCTCGCGCTCCGTCGACAAGGGGCGGATGACCGCCGAGGCCGCCGCGCAGACCCTGGACCGGATCACCGCGGCGGGCTCCTACGACTCCTTCGCCGAGGTCGACCTGGCCGTCGAGGCGGTCGCCGAGGACCTGGAGATCAAGCAGCAGCTGTTCCAGGCGCTGGACAAGGTCTGCAAGCCGGGCGCGGTCCTGGCCACCACGACGTCCTCGCTGCCCGTCGTCGCCTGCGCCCGCGCCACCTCGCGTCCGCAGGACGTGATCGGCATGCACTTCTTCAACCCGGCGCCGGCGATGAAGCTGGTCGAGGTCGTCCGTACGGTGTTGACCGCCGAGGACGTCCACTCAACGGTTCACGAAGTGTGTGGACGGATCAAGAAGCACGCCGTCGACTGTGGAGACCGTGCGGGCTTCATCGTGAACGCACTGCTTTTCCCGTACCTCAACAACGCGATCAAGATGGTGCAGGAACACTATGCATCTCTTGACGACATTGACGCGGCGATGAAGCTGGGCGGCGGCTACCCGATGGGCCCGTTCGAGCTCCTGGACGTGGTCGGGCTGGACGTCTCCCTTGCGATCGAGAAGGTCCTGCACCGCGAGTTCCGCGACCCGGGCCTCGCTCCGGCCCCGCTCCTGGAGCACCTGGTGGCCGCGGGCTGCCTCGGCCGCAAGACCGGCCGTGGCTTCCGCGAATATGCCCGCCGCTGAGGGCGCCGGCGACTGGTTCAGAGGCGGCGAGGACTGGGGTGGACTGCTCGACCCGGGCAGTCTTCCCCCGCCCCCGGGACCCGGCTCTCCCCCGCCCGCTCCGGGCGGGGGAAGCCCCGTACATGCGCAGCAAGCTGCGCACATGCAGTACGTTCGGGTCATGTCCCAGCCCGCCAAGTCCTCACGTACACCAGCTACGCCCGACGCGCCGGAAAGTGCCGCAGGCAGTCGCGCGGCCGCCCAGCGGCTCAAGATGCGCCGAGAACTGGCGGCCGCGGCGATGGAGCTGTTCTCGACCAAGGGGTACGAGGCGACCACCGTCGACGAGATCGCGGCCGCGGCCGGAGTGGCCCGCCGCACCTTCTTCCGCCACTTCCGCTCCAAGGAAGAGGCGATCTTCCCCGATCACGACGACACGTTGATCCGCGCGGAGGCCGTGCTCAACGCGGCCCCGCCGCACGAGCACCCGCTCGACACGGTGTGCCGCGGCATCAAGGAAGTCATGCGGATGTACGCGGCCCGGCCGGAGATCTCGGTCGCCCGCTACAAGCTCACGCGCGAGGTGCCCACCCTGCGCGAGGCGGAGATCGCGTCGGTGGCCCGTTACGAGCGCCTCTTCACCCGCTACCTGCTCGGCCACTTCGACGAGCACGCGCACGACGACGACGCCAACGACGACCCGCTGCTGGCGGAGGTCGCCGCGTCCGCGGTCGTCACCGCCCACAACCACGTCCTCAGACGCTGGCTGCGGGCCGGCGGCCAGGGCGACGTGGAGGCACAGCTGGACCACGCCTTCGCGATCGTGCGCAAGACGTTCGGCACGGGCATCGGGGCGGGCCGTACGACGCCTCCGCAGCCGTCCGCCCCCGCGACGGTCTCCACCCAGGGCGAGGTGCTGGTCACGGTCGCCCGCACCGACGCGCCGCTGGACGAGGTCATGCGGACCATCGAGCAGGCGCTCAAGGACCGCTGAGGGGCCCTGGGAGGCTCCTTCGCCGCTGTGATGACGGCCACCCTTCGGGGTGGCCGTTTTGGCATGTCAGGGCACCTTTTCGAGCAGATTTCAGAGCGCGTTCGATCGATCATCGCTCATTTGTTACGTAAAGATTTCACCTGAGAAGAATCTCTGGCACTCAGTGCCTTGCACGGTGGCACGCGGTGTCTTACGTTGAAGGAGTCCGGGCGGCCGGCGAGCAGAGACCTTTCGCTCGCCGGCTGTCCCAGCAAGTCATCGACTCGCCCGCCCGGACGCCTGCGTCACAGGCAACCTCCCGCGCCACAAAGCGCTGCCGAAGCACCACCAGCCGAACCGACGGCACTTCCCAACACCCTCAGCAGCACACCGACGTAACCCTCAGCACCCCTCCCTCAGGGTGCGTATCGCCGGAGGCAACACCGTGACCACGAAGGACATCCTGGACGCGATCCAGTCGCCGGACTCGACGCCGGCCGACTTCGCCGCCCTGCCGCTCCCCGAGTCGTACCGCGCGATCACCGTGCACAAGGACGAGACGGAGATGTTCGCGGGCCTGGAGACCCGCGACAAGGATCCGCGCAAGTCGATCCACCTGGACGAGGTGGCGCTGCCGGAGCTCGGCCCGGGCGAGGCCCTGGTCGCCGTCATGGCATCGAGTGTCAACTACAACTCGGTGTGGACCTCGATCTTCGAGCCGCTGTCCACCTTCGGCTTCCTGGAGCGCTACGGCCGCCTCAGCGAGCTCACCAAGCGGCACGACCTGCCGTACCACATCATCGGCTCCGACCTCGCGGGCGTCGTCCTGCGCACCGGCCCGGGCGTCAACGCCTGGAAGCCCGGTGACGAGGTCGTCGCGCACTGCCTGAGCGTGGAGCTGGAGTCGAGCGACGGCCACAACGACACCATGCTCGACCCCGAGCAGCGCATCTGGGGCTTCGAGACCAACTTCGGCGGCCTCGCCGAGATCGCCCTCGTCAAGTCCAACCAGCTGATGCCGAAGCCGGACCACCTCAGCTGGGAGGAGGCCGCCGCTCCGGGGCTCGTGAACTCGACCGCCTACCGGCAGCTGGTCTCCCGCAACGGCGCCGGCATGAAGCAGGGCGACAACGTGCTGATCTGGGGCGCGAGCGGCGGCCTCGGCTCGTACGCCACGCAGTTCGCGCTGGCCGGCGGCGCCAACCCCATCTGTGTCGTGTCCTCGCCGCAGAAGGCGGACATCTGCCGGGCGATAGGCGCCGAGGCGATCATCGACCGCAACGCCGAGGGCTACAAGTTCTGGAAGAACGAGCAGGAGCAGGACCCGCGCGAGTGGAAGCGCTTCGGCAAGCGCATCCGCGAACTCACCGGCGGCGAGGACGTCGACATCGTCTTCGAGCACCCGGGCCGCGAGACGTTCGGCGCCTCCGTCTACGTCACCCGCAAGGGCGGCACCATCGTCACCTGTGCCTCGACCTCGGGCTACAACCACGAGTACGACAACCGCTACCTGTGGATGTCCCTGAAGCGGATCATCGGCTCGCACTTCGCCAACTACCGCGAGGCCTGGGAGGCCAACCGGCTGGTCGCGAAGGGCAAGATCCACCCGACGCTGTCGAAGGTCTACTCCCTGGAGGAGACCGGGCAGGCCGCCTACGACGTGCACCGCAACCTCCACCAGGGCAAGGTCGGCGTGCTGTGCCTCGCCCCCGAGGAGGGCCTCGGCGTGCGCGACGAGGAGATGCGCGCCAAGCACCTCGACGCCATCAACCGCTTCCGCAACATCTGAGACACCCGGGGTCATAGATGACTGAGCGTCAGAACGCCGACGGGGCAAGGGAGAAGGACCGGCCGTGGCTCATGCGCACGTACGCCGGTCACTCCACGGCCGAGGCGTCCAACGAGCTGTACCGGCGCAACCTCGCCAAGGGCCAGACCGGCCTGTCGGTCGCGTTCGACCTGCCGACGCAGACCGGCTACGACTCCGACCACATCCTCGCCCGCGGCGAGGTCGGCCGGGTCGGCGTGCCGATCGCGCACCTCGGTGACATGCGCCGGCTGTTCCAGGACATCCCCCTGGAGCAGATGAACACCTCGATGACGATCAACGCCACCGCCATGTGGCTGCTGGCGCTCTACCAGGTCGTCGCCGAGGAGCAGGGTGCGGACATCACCAAGCTCCAGGGCACGACCCAGAACGACATCGTGAAGGAGTACCTGTCGCGGGGCACGCACGTGTTCCCGCCGGGTCCCTCGCTCCGTCTGACGACGGACATGATCTGCTACACGGTCAACCACATCCCCAAGTGGAACCCGATCAACATATGCAGCTATCACCTCCAGGAGGCGGGGGCGACCCCGGTCCAGGAGATCGCGTACGCCATGTCGACGGCGATCGCGGTGCTGGACGCGGTGCGGGACTCGGGGCAGGTGCCGGCCGAGAAGTTCGGTGACGTCGTCGCCCGGATCTCCTTCTTCGTGAACGCGGGCGTCCGCTTCATCGAGGAGATGTGCAAGATGCGCGCCTTCGGCCGCATCTGGGACAAGATCACCCGCGAGCGCTACGGCATCGAGAACGCCAAGCAGCGCCGCTTCCGGTACGGCGTCCAGGTCAACTCCCTCGGTCTGACCGAGGCGCAGCCGGAGAACAACGTCCAGCGGATCGTCCTCGAGATGCTCGCCGTGACCCTCTCGAAGGACGCGCGCGCGCGTGCCGTGCAACTCCCGGCCTGGAACGAGGCGTTGGGCCTGCCCCGCCCCTGGGACCAGCAGTGGTCGCTGCGCATCCAGCAGGTCCTCGCCCACGAGAGCGACCTGCTGGAGTACGAGGACATCTTCGAGGGCTCGCACGTCATCGAGGCGAAGGTCGCGAAGCTCGTCGAGGAGTCCCTCGCCGAGATCGACCGGATCCAGGAGATGGGCGGCGCGATGGCCGCCGTCGAGTCGGGCTACCTGAAGTCGCAGCTCGTCTCCTCGCACGCCGAGCGCAGGGCTCGTATTGAGTCCGGTCAAGAGAAGATCGTGGGCGTCAACATCTTCAATACGACCGAGCCCAATCCATTGACCGCCGATCTCGATACAGCCATCCAGACAGTCGATCCAGCTGTCGAGGCACGGGTCATCGCATCACTGCAGAACTGGCGCGACACCCGCTACCAGCCGCCCTTCAACCACCCGCGCCCGTGCAAGGCGCTGGAGAAGCTGAAGGAGGCGGCCAGGGGCACCGGCAACCTCATGGAGGCCACCCTGGAGTGCGCCCGTGCGGGGGCCACGACCGGTGAGTGGGCCGGTGCCCTGCGCGAGGTGTTCGGCGAGTTCCGCGCCCCGACGGGTGTCTCGTCCGCGCCGGTGGCGGTCCCCGCCGAGGAGGGCTCGGCCATGGCCGAGGTGCGGCGCAAGGTCGAGCTGACGGCGAAGGACCTGGGCGTCGGCAAGCTCCGCTTCCTGGTCGGCAAGCCGGGCCTGGACGGGCACTCCAACGGCGCCGAGCAGATCGCCGTGCGGGCCCGGGACGCCGGCTTCGAGGTGGTCTACCAGGGCATCCGGCTGACGCCGGAGCAGATCACGGACGCGGCCCTCGCCGAGGACGTGCACGCGGTCGGCCTGTCCATCCTGTCCGGCTCGCACGCCCAGCTGGTCCCCGACGTGCTGGAACGGCTCCGTGTGGCCGGTGCCACAGACATCCCCGTCATCGCCGGTGGGATCATCCCCAATGGTGACGCCGAGCAGCTGAGGGCCGCCGGAGTGGCCGCCGTCTTCACCCCGAAGGACTTCGACATCACCGGAATCATCGGCCGCATCGTCGACGAGATCCGGAAAGCGAACAAGCTCGACCCCCTGGAGGTCCCCGCATGACCACGCCCGTCAACCGTCTGCGTCCGCGACGCTCGTGCCTCGCGGTCCCCGGAAGCAACCCCCGCTTCCTGGAGAAGGCGCAGGGCCTCCCCGCCGACCAGGTCTTCCTGGACCTGGAGGACGCGTGCGCCCCGCTCGCCAAGCCCGAGGCCCGGCACACGATCGTCAAGTTCCTCAACGAGGGCGACTGGACGGGCAAGACGAGGGTCGTGCGCGTCAACGACTGGACGACCGAGTGGACGTACCGGGACGTCGTCACGGTCGTCGAGGGCGCCGGGCAGAACCTCGACTGCATCATGCTGCCCAAGGTGCAGACGGCCCAGCAGGTCGTCGCCCTCGACCTCCTGCTGACCCAGATCGAGAAGACCATGGGCTTCGAGGTCGGCAAGATCGGCATCGAGGCGCAGATCGAGAACGCCCAGGGCCTCAACAACGTCAACGAGATCGCGACGGCCTCCCAGCGCGTCGAGACGATCATCTTCGGCCCGGCCGACTTCATGGCGTCGATCAACATGAAGTCGCTGGTCGTGGGCGAGCAGCCGCCCGGCTACCCGGCGGACGCCTACCACTACATCCTGATGAAGATCCTGATGGCCGCCCGCGCCAACAACCTCCAGGCGATCGACGGCCCCTACCTGCAGATCCGCAACATCGACGGCTACCGCGAGGTCGCCCAGCGCGCCGCCGCCCTCGGCTTCGACGGCAAGTGGGTGCTGCACCCGGGCCAGGTCGAGGCGTCCAACGAGATCTTCTCGCCCTCGCAGGAGGACTACGACCACGCCGAGCTGATCCTGGACGCGTACGACTACTACACGTCCGAGGCGGGCGGCAAGAAGGGCTCCGCGATGCTCGGCGACGAGATGATCGACGAGGCCAGCCGCAAGATGGCGCTGGTCATCTCCGGCAAGGGGCGTGCGGCCGGCATGCAGCGCACGTCGAAGTTCGAGATCCCGGAGGCCTGAGCGCGATGCAGTTCGGACGCACCTACGAGGAGTTCGAGGTCGGGGCGACGTACAAGCACTGGCCGGGGAAGACGGTCACGGAGTACGACGACCACCTCTTCTGTCTCCTCACCATGAACCACCACCCGCTCCACATGGACACCAACTATGCGGAGAAGACGACGGACTTCGGCAAGAACGTCGTCGTCGGGAACTACATCTACTCACTGCTGCTCGGCATGAGCGTGCCGGACATCTCCGGCAAGGCGATTGCCAACCTGGAGATCGAGTCGCTGAAGCACGTGGCGCCGACCTTCCACGGCGACACGATCTACGGCCAGACGAGCGTGCTCGACAAGTGGCCCTCCAAGTCGAAGAACGACCGCGGGATCGTCTACGTCGAGACCAAGGGCTACAAGCAGGACGGCACCCTGGTCTGCGTGTTCCGCCGCAAGGTGATGGTGCCGACCGAGACGTACATCAAGGAGCGCGGCGGCGAGCAGCCCGGCCGCCCGGAACTTCAGGAGGGCTGAGCCCCATGGCACGCCTCGCCCAGACCGCCGGTCTGACCGACGTCCAGCAGGAGATCCTCTCCACCGTCCGCGACTTCGTGGACAAGGAGATCATCCCGGTCGCGACCGAGCTGGAGCACCGTGACGAGTACCCGCAGCAGATCGTCGACGGGCTCAGGGAGTTGGGCCTGTTCGGTCTGATGATCCCGGAGGAGTACGGGGGTCTGGGCGAGTCGCTGCTCACCTACGCCCTGTGCGTCGAGGAGATCGCCCGCGGCTGGATGTCGGTCTCCGGCATCATCAACACCCACTTCATCGTGGCCTACATGCTCAAGCAGCACGGCACGCAGGAGCAGAAGGACCACTTCCTGCCGCGCATGGCGGCCGGCGACATCCGCGGTGCCTTCTCGATGTCGGAGCCGGGCCTCGGCTCGGACGTGTCCGCCATCACCTCCAAGGCGGTCAAGGACGGTGACGAATACGTCCTCAACGGCCAGAAGATGTGGCTGACGAACGGCGGAACGTCAAGTCTGGTCGCCGTACTCGTCCGAAGTGATGAAGGACACCCCGAGGGCACGGCGCCCCACAAGTCGATGACGACCTTCCTGGTCGAGAAGGAGCCCGGCTTCGGAGAGGTCCGCCCCGGCCTCACCATCCCCGGGAAGATCGACAAGATGGGCTACAAGGGCGTCGACACCACCGAGTTGATCATGGATGGCCTGCGGATTCCGGCCAACCGCGTGCTCGGCGGCGAGACCGGCCGAGGTTTTTACCAAATGATGGACGGGGTCGAGGTCGGCCGCGTCAACGTGGCGGCGCGTGGCTGTGGCGTCGCTCAGCGTGCCTTCGAACTCGGCGTCCAGTACGCCCAGCAACGCCACACTTTCGGCAAGGCGATCGCCCAGCACCAGGCCATCCAGTTCAAACTGGCGGAGATGGCCACCAAGGTCGAGGCCGCCCATGCGATGATGGTGAACGCCGCACGCAAAAAGGACTCCGGCGAACGAAACGACCTTGAGGCAGGGATGGCGAAGTACCTCGCCTCCGAGTACTGCAAGGAGGTCGTGGAGGACGCCTTCCGGATCCACGGTGGCTACGGCTTCTCCAAGGAGTACGAGATCGAGCGCCTCTACCGCGAGGCGCCGATGCTGCTCATCGGTGAAGGTACCGCCGAGATCCAGAAGATGATCATCGGTCGCAGGCTGCTCGAAGAGTATCGATTCCAGGGCTAGATGTCCGGATACGGGGTGTTTTCTTGGAGAAGAAGATCACACCCCGTAGGCACTCTTCAGCCGCCGACTCGGCTTCCTGGCTTGCCCAGTTGTGGCCGTCGACCGGTACGATCCCCGGAAAGCCGCCGTCCCCCGTTACAGCGCGGCATCATCCGCTACGAAGGTCATCCATGCCCCACAGCCAAACCTCTGCACCACGCGACAGCCTGGCAGGCGTACGTCTTGCGCGCGGAGCATCGCCGTGGCTTCTGCCGACCGTCGCCACCGCAGCCCTCAGCCTGGCCCGGGCGCGCCGTTCCGGCGTCGCCAAGGCCGTGGCCGTGCCCGCCACCGCGCTCGCGGCGGGCATGCTGTGGTTCTTCCGCGACCCCGAGCGCGAGATCGCTCAGGGCCGGGTCATCTCGCCCGCCGACGGTGTGGTGCAGAGCATCATGCCGTGGAAGGACGGCCGTACCCGCGTCGCGATCTTCATGAGCCCGCTCAACGTCCACGTCAACCGCGCGCCGCTCTCCGGCGAGGTGACGTCGGTGGAGCACATCCCCGGCGGGTTCGTTCCGGCGTTCAACAAGGAGAGCGAGAACAACGAGCGCGTAGTCTGGCATTTCGACACCGAACTCGGCGACATCGAGATGATCCAGATCGCCGGCGCGGTGGCCCGTCGCATCGTGCCCTACATCCCGCAGGGGACGAAGGTCGAGCAGGGCGACCGCATCGGTCTGATCCGCTTCGGCTCGCGCGTCGACATCTACCTGCCCGAGGGCGTGGAGGTGGCGGTCGAGGTCGGTCAGAAGACCGTGGCTGGGGTGACTCGCATTGACCGTGATTGATCCTTCAGATACCCAGGCGGGCTGGGTTCCCGAGGCCGAAGAGGTGGACGACGAGGAGGAGATGCCTCTTTCTCTCCGCCTCTCAATAGCGGACACCCTCACCCTCGGCAACGCGACGTGCGGCTTCATGGCGGTGTACTTCACCACCACCGGCATCCTGATCCCGCACCTGACCGACAGCCAGGAATCCGGCATGGCCCGCAACAGCGCGGCCACCGCGGTCATCCTGATGCTGTGCGCGGCGGTCTTCGACCTGTTCGACGGCCTGGTCGCCCGCAAGCTGCGCTCCTCCCCCATGGGCGCGGAGCTGGACAACCTCTCCGACCTGATCAGCTTCGGCCTCGCACCGGCGTACTTCGTGCTGGTCTACGGCATGGTCGCCGACGACGCGTACCAGAAGGTGGCGGCGGTCGGGGCGATCGTGGTGCTCCTGGCCGTGGTGCTGAGACTCGCGCGCTTCTCGTGTGTGACGCCGACGAACGGCATGTTCCAGGGCATGCCGTCCCCGTTCGGCGCGCTCACGGTCGTCTCGATCGTGCTCCTTGAGCTCCCGTTCTTCGCGACGCTCCTGGCGATCCTGGGCACGGCCTGGCTGATGGTGAGCCGCGTCGAGTACCCGAAGCCGCGCGGGCGCAGCGCGGCGGCCATGCTCACCTGGATCGTGCTGAGCATGGGCCTCCTGGCGGCGTGGGCCTTCGACGCCCCCAGCGGCCAGCTGCTCCTCCAGACGGGCTGCGCGCTGCAGCTGGTCATGGGCGCGGTCATCCCGCTGTTCGCCACGGCCCGCCGGGTGAACAACTTCCGCGACAACCGCCGAGAGGCGCGGGCGGCCCAGCTTCCGTAGCGGATCCCGTACGACGACGAAGGGCCCCGAGCCGACCGGCTCGGGGCCCTTCGTCATGCCGTCCGGCTCCCGCTCAGGTCAGGAAGTCGCGCGCGATCTGCTCGGCGACCCGCTCCAGGATGGGCCCGGCGTCCGAGATGCACTTGGCGACGTCCGGCTCGGCGTCCGTCAGCGGGTACGCCCGGCGGATCCCGGCCCGGCCCAGCGCCTCCGGGGGCAGGGCGAGGCGGCCGCAGACCGCGACGACCTCCTTGTCGGCGGCGCGGGCCGCGGCGGCGACGCCCGCGGGGGCCTTGCCGTGCAGGGTCTGCTCGTCGAGGGAGCCCTCGCCGGTGATCACCAGTTCCGCGCGCTCCAGGGCCGGCGCGAAGCCCAGGACGTCGAGCATGACCTCGATGCCGGGGCGGAAGCGGGCGCCGAGCAGGAGGGCGCCGTAACCGATGCCGCCGGCCGCACCCGCGCCGGGCGAGGCGGCGTACTCGGCGGCCTTCGCGCCGATCGCCCCCTCCAGCACCTTGGCGTAGTGGGCGAGGGCCGAGTCCAGGGTCTCCACGTCGTCCGGGGAGGCGCCCTTCTGCGGGCCGTACACGGCCGGGGCGCCCTTGGGGCCGGTGAGGGGGTTGTCGACATCGCTGGCGAGGACCAGCTCGACGGAGGCGAGGCGCGGGTCCAGGCCGGACAGGTCGGCCGAGGCGAGCTCGCCCAGGCCGCCGCCGCCCGGCGGGACCGGCTCGCCGTCGGCGTCCAGGAAGCGCGCGCCCAGCGCGGAGAGCATGCCGGCACCGCCGTCGGTCGTGGCGCTGCCGCCGACGCCGAAGACGATCGTCCGCGCGCCCGCGTCGAGAGCGGCCCGCAGCACCTCGCCGGAGCCGTACGTGGAGGCCGTCAGCGGCGCGAAGACGCCTGCTGGGAGCCGCTGGAGGCCGCTGGCCTCGGCCATCTCCACGACCGCGGTGTCGCCGCGCAGCGCGAAGGCCGCCGTCACGTCGTTGCCGAGCGGGCCCGCGACCAGGAGCTCGTGCCGCTCGAAACCGGCCGCGACGGCGGCGTCCACGGTCCCGTCACCGCCGTCCGCCACGGGTAGCGAGGCCACCTCGGCGTCCGGCACGACCCGGCGCAGCCCGGCCGTCACACGCTCGGCGACCTGCACGGCCGTCAGCGACCCCTTGAACTTGTCCGCGGCGATGAGCACGCGCTGTGTCACCTGTATCCCCTTGCTCTCCGGGCCTCACGCACGTCAAGGCCAGTCGCGCCGCTGCGACCTTAACCGGAGACCGCCCCCGCCGTCATGCACCGCCCGGACCCTGAGAACGGCGTGGGAACAACGTACGAGCGCCGTGTCAGGCGCCTGTGCGGACGCCCAAAACCCGCGCGGGCGCCCCCGGAATTGGGTAAACCGGTCCTATGACCCCTGTGGGCACCGAGCCAGAGCTCGCCGACCGCGTCCTCGGGGGCTGGCTCGGCCGGATCGCGGGCAACATGCTCGGCAAGCCGGTCGAGCAGGGCGACCTGTGGACGCGGGACCGTATCGACCGCTATCTCCGGCAGGCCGCCGCCCTGCCGCTGACCGACTACCTCCCCGAGCCCGCCGACGAGAGCGACGGCTTCGAGCTGCGCCCCGAGTGGCGCGAGTGCGTGCGCGGGCGCATCCACGGCAGCTGCCGGGACGACGACGTCGACTACGCGATCCTGGGCCTGGACCTCCTGGAGACCCACGGTTTCGGCTTCAGCACCGAGCAGGTGGGCGACCTGTGGCTGCTGAGACTGCCGTACCTGCAGACCTTCACGGCGGAACGGGCGGCGTACCGCAATCTCGCGAACGGCCTCAAGCCGCCGCTGACCGCCACCTACGACAACCCCTACCAGGAGTGGATCGGCGCCCTGATCCGCGCCGACATCTACGGTTGGACCAGCCCCGGCCTGCCGCGTCGCGCGGCCTCGCTGGCCCGCCGGGACGCGGTGCTGTCGCACACCGGGAACGGGGTGTACGGCGCGATGTGGGCGGCCGCGCTGATCTCGGCGGCGTTCACGGCGCCGACGGTCCGGCACGCGGTCGACGAGGCGCTGTCCGTCGTCCCGGCCTCCAGCCGCCTGGCCCGTACCGTACGGCGGGTCGTCTCGCTCCATGACACCCGGATGACCTGGGAGGACACGCTCACCACGGTCGCCGAGGAGACCGCCGGGCTCGGCTGGATCCACACCATCCCGAACGCGGCCGTCCTCACCGCGGGCCTGCTGTACGGCGACGGCGACTTCACCCGCACCATCACGCTCACCGTCCGCGGCGGCCTCGACACCGACTCCAACGGCGCGACGGCGGGCTCGGTGGCGGGCGTGCTCACCGGCGCGGAGGCGATCCCGGCGCAGTGGAAGGAGCCGCTGGAGGACACGGTCCGCAGCGCGGTCTTCGGCTTCGACGGGGCCCACATCAGCGAGCTGGCGGAGCGGACGCTGCAACTGGCGGAGGCGGAGCCCTAGGGAGCGGGGGGTGCGTTCGTCGGAGCCTGCGCCGTCGCTTCCGTGAACACCCCGGCCGTCAGTCCCATCGCCCGCAGCACCAGACGGTCGCGCAGTCCGTCCGGCAGGAACCGCAGCAGGGCGAGTACGCGGCCGTCGCGGCCGGTGGTGCGGAGCGTGGCGGGGCGACGTGCGGTCAGGGCGCGGACGACGGCGTTCACGGCGGGCTCGACGGAGCCCAACGTCTGCCGCGCGGCGGTCGCTCGTACGGCGTCGAGGGCGGCGGCGTAGTACCGCTGGGTCTCCGCCGAACCCACCCGTCCGAGCGCCGCACTCGCCTTGTCGGCCGTCGCGAAGATGGCGGTGTCCATGGCGCCGGGTTCGACGAGGGAGACCTTGACGCCCTGGTGGCGCAGTTCCGCGCGCAGGGACTGGGTGAGCGCCGACAGGGCCGCCTTGGACGCGGCGATCGGGCCGAAGAAGGGCGGCGGGACGCGCGCGGAGACGGCGCCGATGTTCACGATCCGGCCGCCCGCGGTCCGCAGGGCGGGCAGGAAGGCACGGATCACGGCGGCCTGCCCGATCACGTTGATCTCGAACTGCCGCCGCCATGCCTCGGCCGGCGTCAGTTCGACGGGGCCCTGCCCCATGACGGCGGCGCTGTTGACGAGGCCGTCGAGACGCGACCCGACCGCTTCAGCGGCAGCGTGGACGGACTCCTCGTCGGTGAGGTCCAGCCGTACGGGCTCGAAGCCGGCGTCCCGCAGCGCGGTCGCGTCCGCGGGCCTGCGGTGGGCGGCGTACACGATCCAGCCGTCGGCGTGCAGCCTGCGGGCCACGGCGGAGCCGACGCCGCCGGTGGCGCCGGTGACAAGGACGGTTCGGGGCGGGGTCAGCTCAGCCACAGGGGCCGCCTCTCACAAGGGAGTTCGGTGTCCCTTCACCCTCCGCCGGACTGCGGGCCGCTTGAAGAGTGCAGAATTTACTGGTGGCAGCGACACCACCACCAGAGGCGAAGGATCATCCGCGCAAGGCACTCGGCGCGTTCCTGCGCTCCCGCCGCGAGCGCGCCGATCCCGCGGGGACCGGGCTGCCTCCCGGTGGGCGGCGCCGTACGCCCGGCCTGCGCCGCGAGGAGGTCTCGCTGCTGTCCGGTGTGAGCCTGACCTGGTACACGTGGCTCGAACAGGGCCGCGACATCAACGTCTCCCCGCAGATCCTGCTGGCCCTCTCCCGCGCGCTGCAGCTGGACGAGGTGGAACGCGCCCATCTGTTCCGCCTGTCGAGCCTGCCCGTCCCGGAACCGACCGAGCGATCGCGCGACGTCCCGGACGCGATCCGCACCTTCCTGGACACCCTCCTGCCCAACCCGGCGTTCGTGATCGACCGCTGCTTCGACGTCCTGGCCTGGAACCGGGCGCAGGAGCAGATCCTGGGCGACGCCCTGCTGGACCGTGCGCCGGGCGAGCTGAACAGCGTCTGGATGCTCTTCCGCGAACCGCTGCTGCGGACCCTGATGCCCGAGTGGGAGGCGGAGGCGCGCTGGCTGACCGGGCTGCTGCGCCAGCAGGCGGCGTACGAACTCGACAACCCCCGCTTCACGGAACTGATCGACGAACTCCTCGCCACCAGCGCGGAGTTCGCGGCCCTGTGGCCGCAGCACGACGTCGTCGAGTTCCGCTCCTCCGTCCGCCGCTACCGTCACCCGGACGTCGGCGACATCGAGGTGTCGTACGTGCGCATGGCACTGGAGGAAGCCCCCTGGCTGAGCCTGATCTGTCACTTCCCCGAGCCGGGCAGCGAGGACGAGAGGCGTCTGCGCAAGCTGGTTGCCCTTCCTGGATGACCAGCCTGGTTACCCTGCACTCATGACCAGCTCCGAAGAATTCGCCGCGTACATCGCGGGTCTGCCCCGCGTCCTCTCCGGTGCCGCCGCCCTCTTCCGCGACGCGGAGGGGCGGGTGCTGCTCGTCGAGCCCAACTACCGTGAGGGGTGGGCGCTTCCGGGCGGCACGATCGAGTCCGACGGCGGCGAGACCCCGCGCCAGGGCGCGCACCGCGAGACGCTGGAGGAGATCGGCCTCGACCGCAGGCTCGGCCGGCTGCTCGCGGTGGACTGGGTGTACCGCCCGGGCTGGCCGCCGCTGGTGGCGTACCTCTACGACGGCGGAGTCCTCACCGAGGACGACTTCAAGGCGATCCGCCTCCAGGAGGAGGAGCTGCTGTCCTGGCGCCTGGTGGCCCCCGAGGACCTCCCGGACTACCTCCCCGGCCCCTTCGGCCACCGCGTCCTGGCGGCCCTGGACGTCCTGGCGGCGGGCTCGGGCACGGCGGAGCTGGAGAACGGCCGGCGGGTGGACCTCGACCTGTGAGCGACGGCCGCCCGCCGATATCCATTAGCCCCCGCCCCCGGCCCGTCCTACCCTCGGCCCCATGAACAGGCCTCTCGTCGCCATCCTCAGTGGCGCCGGCATCTCGACGGACTCCGGCATCCCCGACTACCGCGGCCCGGGCGGGCTGTGGCGGAAGGATCCCGAGGCCCAGAAGCTGGTGACGTACGAGTACTACATGGGCGATCCGGAGATCCGGCGGCGGTCGTGGCAGATGCGGCGCAAGAACCGCACGCTGAAGGCCGAGCCCAATGCCGCGCACCTCGCGGTGGCCGAGCTGGAGAGGTCCGGCGTGCCCGTGCGGGTCATCACGCAGAACGTCGACGGGCTGCACCAGCTCGCCGGGATGCCCGCCCGCAAGGTGCTCGAACTGCACGGCAGCGCACGGAGTTTCGTGTGCACCGGGTGCCATGCGCGCGGACCGATGGAGGACGCCATCGCCCGCGTCGAGGCCGGCGAGGACGATCCGCCGTGCCTGGAGTGCGGCGGAATCCTCAAGTCGGCCACGGTCATGTTCGGGGAGCGGCTCGACCCCGTCGTGCTCGGCGAGGCCGTCGCCATCACCAAGGCCTGCGAGGTCTTCGTCGCCGTCGGCAGCAGCCTGCAGGTGCAGCCCGCCGCCGGGCTCGCGGGTGTCGCCGCCGATCACGGGGCGCGGCTCGTGATCGTCAACGCCGAGCCGACGCCGTACGACGACCGCGCCAACGAGGTCGTACGGGAGCCCATCGGGACCGCCCTGCCCGCGGTGCTGCGCGCGCTCGGCGGTGGTTAGAACAGGGCCGTTCCGCTCTCGAACTCCAGCAGTCGGCGCTTGCGGTCCAGGCCGCCGCCGTAGCCGGTGAGGCTGCCGTTCGCGCCGACCACGCGGTGGCAGGGGACGACGATGCCGATCGGGTTCTTGCCGTTGGCGAGGCCGACCGCGCGGGAGGCGGAGGGGTTGCCGAGGGCCTCGGCGAGTTCACCGTAGGAGCGGGTCTCGCCGTAGGGGATGCGGCGCAGCTGGTCCCAGACAGTGCGCTGGAACGGGGTGCCGTTCAGGGAGAGTTGGAGGGTGAACTCCTTCAACTCCCCCTTGAAGTAGGCCTCCAGCTGTTCCTCGGCCTCGGCGAAGAGGCTCTCGTCCCGGCCGCCGAAGGTCTCCTCCGGTGGGCGGTGGCGCTGTTCGGTCATGTAGAGGCCGCACAGGACGCCGTCCTCGGCGACGAGGGTGAGGGGGCCGTAGGGGCTGTTCATGACGGTGTGCTGCTTCATCGGTTTTCCTTATGCGGGCTCATACAGGCTTATACGGGCAGGAAGTTGATCGGGTGGCTGTCCGTCGCCCACAGGTACTGGACCGCGTACGCCCGCCAGGGGCGCCAGGCCGAGGCGCGGGCCGTGAGGGCCGCCGGGGTTGAGGGCAGGCCCAACTCCTGGGCGGCGCGGCGGATTCCGAGGTCGGTGGGGAGGAAGGCGTCGGGGTCGCCGAGGGCGCGCATGGCGATGACGTCGACCGTCCAGGGGCCGAAGCCGGGGAGGGCCAGGAGGCGGGCGCGGGTTTCCGACCAGTCGCTCTCCACGCCCAAGTTGACGGTTCCGTCGGCGAGTTGGCGTACGAGTGTGGTGAAGGTGGTGCGGCGGGTGCGGGGCATCGCCAGGGACTCGGGGTCGAGGGAGGCGAGGGCCTCGGGGGTCGGGAAGAGGTGGGTGAGGCCGCCTTCCGGGTCGTCGACCGGGTCGCCGTGCGTGAGGACCAGGCGGGCGGCGTGGGTGCGGGCCGCGGCCGTGGAGACCTGCTGGCCGAGGACCGCCCGTACGGCGAACTCGGCCTCGTCGACCGTGCGCGGGACGCGCCGGCCGGGCGCCTTGTCGACCAGCGGCGCGAGCAGCGGGTCCGTGCGCAACTGGTCGTCGATGGCGACCGGGTCGGCGTCGAGGTCGAGCATGCGGCGGCAGCGGCTGATGGCGACGGGCAGGTCACGCAGGTCGCTGAGGGTGAGGCGGCAGGCGATGTGGTCGGACCTGGGGGTGAGGGTCGCGATGCCGTGGCCGTACGGGAGTCGGAGGGTGCGGCGGTAGGCGCCGTCGAGCCACTCCTCCACGCCGGGTACGGCGGTGGCGGCGAGGTGGCCGAAGAGGTTGTCGGGGTTGAGGGGGCTGCGGAAGGGGAGGCGGAGGGTGAGCGTGCCGGGGGTGCCTGCGGTCGAGAGCGCCTTCGTCTTCGGCAGGCGGGCGCGCAGTTCGCTGGGTGTGAGGGCGAAGACCTCGCGGACGGTGTCGTTGAAGGTGCGGATCGAGGAGAAGCCGGCGGCGAAGGCGATCTCGGCCATGGGCAGCGGGGTCGTCTCGATCAACAGGCGTGCGGTCTGGGCGCGTTGGGCGCGGGCGAGGGCCAGGGGGCCGGCGCCGAGTTCGGCGAGCAGCTGGCGCTCGACCTGCCGGGCGCTGTAGCCGAGGCGGGTGGCGAGGCCTGGCACGCCCTCGCGGTCGACCACGCCGTCGGCGATCAGACGCATCGCGCGGGCCACGAGGTCGGCCCGCTGGTTCCACTCCGGGGAGCCCGGGCTGGTGTCGGGACGGCAGCGCTTGCAGGCCCGGAAGCCGGCCTGCTGACAGGCGGCCGCGCTCGGGTAGAAGGTCATGTTCTCGGGCCTGGGCGGTACGACCGGGCAGCTGGGCCGGCAGTAGATCCGGGTGGTCAGGACCGCCGTGAAGAACCAGCCGTCGAAGCGGGCGTCCTTGGACTGGACGGCGCGTACGCAGCGCTCTCGGTCGGTGTGCATCCCGTTCTGCATGCGTCCAGCATCGACGATGGGCCGGGCGTGGGCTGGCGAGAATCCGACATCAACCTCGCGCGGGCTGGGACGCCACGGATCACCTACCGAAGGCGGCCGCACGCAGCCCACATGAACAGTCGTTCATACGTTCCTGTGCGATGGGTAGGATGCCCTCATGGGTCATGGAGCCGTCACCGCCGCGCAGGACGCCACCGAGCGCGTACGTCTGGACGCGGGCAATGTCGCCAAGGTGGCCACCACGCTGCAGGCCCTGTCGACGCCCTCCCGGCTGCTGATCCTCGCGCGGCTGCGTGAAGGGCCGCTGCCTGCCACGGAGTTGGCGGCCGAGGTGGGCATGGAGCAGTCGGCGTGTTCGCACCAGCTGCGGCTGCTGCGCAACCTGGGGCTGGTCGTGGGTGAGCGGCGGGGCCGGTCGGTGGTGTACGCGCTGCACGACCACCATGTCGCCGAACTCCTCGACCAGGCCGTCTACCACGTCGAACATCTGCGGCTGGGGATCAGTGACACTGGCGAGTGAGCCGTCCGTCGCCTCGCGGCGGCAGATGTGGCCCCTGTACGCCGCCGGTTTCACCACGGCCTTCGGCGCGCACGGCATCGCCGCGAACCTCGGGGGCGCCGGGAAGGACACCGTCACCTCGCTGCTCGTGCTGGGCGGGCTGCTCGCGCTGTACGACGGTGCCGAGGTGCTGCTGAAGCCGGTGTTCGGGACGCTGGCGGACCGGGTCGGGGCGCGGCCGGTGCTGCTCGGGGGGCTGGTGGCGTTCGCGGTCGCGTCGGCGCTGTACGTACTCGCGGACAGCCCGGGGTGGCTGTGGGCGGCGCGGCTGGGGCAGGGGGCGGCGGCCTCCGCCTTCTCACCGTCGGCGTCGGCGCTGGTGTCACGGCTGAATCCGGCCGCCAAGCAGGGGCGGGCGTTCGGGAGTTACGGGTTCTACAAGTCGATCGGCTACACGCTGGGGCCGCTGCTCGGCGGGGTCCTGGTGTGGGCGGGCGGGCTGCGGCTGCTGTTCGCCGTGCTGGCGGTGCTCGGTGCGGGTGTGGCGCTGTGGGCGCTGGCCGCCGTACCCGTCGTACCGCCGCTTCCCCGGGCCCGGCAGACGGTGCTGGACCTGGCGCGGCGGCTGGCGGACCCGGCGTTCCTGGGGCCGACGGCGGCGCTCGCGGGGGCGACGGCCGCGCTGTCGGTCGGGGTGGGTTTCCTGCCGGTGTCGGGCCGGGCGGCGGGGCCCGGGACGGTGGCGACGGGGGCGGCGGTGTCGGTGCTGGCGGCCTGCGCGGCGGTCGTACAGCCGCGTGCGGGACGGGCGTTGGACGCGGGGCGCCTGACCGCGTGCGGCGGACTCACGGCCGGACTGTTGCTGGCTGCAACCGGGCTGGCCTGCGCGATGCTCCCGGGGCTGACCGGCGTACTCCTCGCCGCGGCCCTCATCGGCGCCGGCACGGGCCTGATCACCCCGCTCGGTTTCGCGGCCCTGGCCTCCTCGACCCCGAAGGAACGGCTCGGCCAGACCATGGGCGCGGCGGAACTCGGCCGCGAACTGGGCGACGCGGGCGGCCCGTTGCTGGTGGCGGCGGTCGCCACGACGGCAACCCTGACGTACGGGTATGCGGCGCTGGCGGTGGTGCTGGGCGGGGGGACTGCGGTGGTTGCGATGGTGCGGGGGCGGGTGCGCGGTGGGGCGGGGGCGTGAGCGGGCCGAGGGCATGAGCGGGCTCAAGGTGCGGGGTGGAGCGAGGGCCTGAAACCGCTCCGGGCCCCGGATAGGGCGAGGGCCAGAGACAGCTCGGGGCGCGCACGTAAGCCGCGCACCTGCGCCACCACGCGCCACGCGCGCTAAGCCGAGCGCATGCGCCGCGCGCCCGCCCTCCCCCGGCGCGCGGCGCGTTCAATCGCGGCGGCGGACACGCGCCCGCTGCCCACCCCACCCCACCCGATCGACGCGCCCCCCGCCCACCACACCCGCCAGCCCCGTCACACCGCGCGGCGCCCCACCGCCTCCTGCTCGGAAGCCAGCGCCCAGATCACGAAAACATCGATCGCCATCATGATCACGGACCACACCGGCGCGTACGGCAGGAACAGGAACTGGGCGATCAGGCTGAGCGAGGCGAGCAGGATGCCTGCGAAACGTGCCCAGGAGGCGCCCTTGAGCACGCCGTAACCGGTCGCGGCGACCAGGGCGCCCAGGATGACGTGGATCCAGCCCCAGCCGGTGAGGTTGAGCTCGTACACGTACGTGCCGATACGGCCGTACACGTCGTCGTCGGCGATCGCGGCGATGCCCTGGAGGATGGCGAGGACGCCGTTGCAGAGCATCAGCACACCCGCGAACACGGCGCCGCCGGTCACCCAGCCGTCACCGCCGCCCCGAGGCGAGTGCGGCGGCCGACCGGCCGTCCACGGTTCGCCGATCTCGCTCCGGGAGGTTCCGGGCTTGCGCGGTGCGTCCTGGCTCATCGGCGGTGATCCCTTCTCGCTCCCCCGCGGTCGGCTCAGTCCGAGCCTTCGGGTGAGCGATGGGTACCGCCATTCGGGGTACGCCGACCGGGTGAGGCCCGGCTCGTCAGCCGTCGCTCTCGCCCAGCAGCTCGCGCAGGGCCTTCTCCTCCGCCGGGCTCAGGCCGGTGACGAAGTGCTGCAGGGCGGCGATGGGATCGGGGCCCCGGTCCAGGGCCCGGTGCATGGCCTCGGCGGTCATCTGCGCCGCGTTCTTCACCGGGCGGTAGGCGCCGCGCCGGCCGTCCGCGTCCCGATGCACGAGACCCTTGTCGTGCAGGCGCCGCAGGATGGTGTGCACGGTGTTGTAGGCGAGGTCGCCGCGGAGTTCCGCCTGGATCTCGGCGGGGGTGAGCGCCCGGTCCGTCGCCCACAGGGTCGCGAGGACCTCGCTCTCCAGCTCGCCCGGGTTGCGCCGTTCGGCCCTGCGGCGAGGGGTCGTGCCTGCCATGGCCACCACCTTACGGCGCGTAGGGTCCGTCGGTCACCGACTCGTACCTCCCCCTTACCCGCCTCCGACCCTCGTCCGACCTACGGGTTGTAGTGTGACGATTTGGGTAGACCCTACAACCTGTAGGGCCGGAGGGATGAGCGATGGCAAGGGCCTCCGACGCCGCAGCCGCGCGGGCGGGCGCGACCGCGCTCTCGCGGACGCGCACACCCGCCCGGCGCACACCGTCCTGGGCGCGGCCACCCGCCGGCGAGGCACCCCACAAGCCGACGGCCGACCGCCTGCTCATGGCCGTACCGGCCGCCTTCACCCTGCTCCAACTCGTCCTGGTGCGCGCCGGAATGGGCCTCGGCTGGGACGAGTCGGTGTACGTCAGCCAGGTGAGCGGGCACGCCCCGGCGGCGTTCTTCAGCGCGCCGCGCGCCCGTGGCATCAGCCTGCTGGTCGCCCCGATCGCCTCCTGGTCGTCGTCGACCCCCTTGCTGCGGGTGTACCTCGCGGTCATGTCCGGCCTCGGCCTGTACTGGGCCCTGCGCGCCTGGCGCGGCCTCTTCCCGACCGGCGTGCTCGCGGCGGGCGGCGCCCTGTTCGCGTCCTTGTGGATCACTCTCTTCTACGGTCCCCAGGCCATGCCCAACTACTGGGGGGCCGTGGGCGCCCTGGCCGCCGTGGGCTTCGTCCTGCACGCGCACCGCGAACGCGACCGGCGCGGACCCCTGTGGGGCCTGGCCGCGGGCGCGGCGCTGATGGCGTGGATGCGGCCCACGGACGCCGTCTGGGTCACCGTCCCGCTGCTCGTCCTCTGCCTCCGGGACCGCCGCCCGCGCCTCCTGCTCGCGCTCCTCGGCGGTCTGGCGGCGGGCGCGGCCGAGTGGATCGTCGAGGCGTACGTCCGTTACGGCGGCCTCGGCGCCCGGCTCTCCGCCGCCTCCCGCATCCAGGGCGGGCTGGGCCTGCACGACGCCGTGACCGACCAGCTGCGCAGCCTGGGCGGACGGGCGCTGTGCCGGCCGTGCACCGGGGCGGTGCCGAGCGCGCCGGTGATCGCCTGGTGGTTCGTCCTGCCGCTGCTGGCGGCCGCCGCACTGGTGATCGCGGTACGGGGCCGCCGTACGACCGCCACGGCGCTGCCGCTGGCCTGCGCCGTGACCGCGGCCGTGCCCTATCTCTTCCTCATCGGGTACGCGGCGCCTCGCTTCCTGCTGCCCGCGTACGCGCTTCTCGCGATCCCGGTCGCGGACGCGCTGACCCATCTGGTGACCGCGGCGGCGGGGCGGTGGCGGCTGGTCGCGGTGACGCTGGTGGCCGTCGGGGTGGCCGGTCATCTGGCCGTGCAGTTCGCGGTGTTGGAGGTCACGGTGTCGCGCACGACGGCCGACCACCGCGTCTGGGCCGACACGGCCGTGCAGCTGCGCCGCCTCGGAGTGCGTCCGCCGTGTCTGCTCACCGGGGGCGATTCCGTGCCCGTCGCCTTCTCCGCCGGGTGCGCCTCGGCGTACACGGCGGGCCATGACGCGAGCACGACCGCCGCGGCCCTCGCCCGCACCGCGCACCGCATGCCGGTCGCGTTCCTGACGACAGGCCCCGACCGTCCGCCGGCGTACGCGCGCGGTTGGCAGCGGTCCCGGGTGGCCGACGGTTACGTGTACGTCGCGCCAGCGGCTGTCGGGGAGCACGGGCAGGCGTGACGGGGCGGCTCGTGGTGTGTGCGTTGTGTGCGTTGTGTGCGGTCAGGAGGGGTTCAGGTCTCGGGTGACCGTGTCGGCCGTATGACATCGGACCGTGGTCCGTCGCCCTCCGTCGGCTCAGGTCTCGGCCATCCGGTCAGGCCCCATCGGCACAGGCCCAGCCAGGTGGCGGCGAGCAGCCAGCCCGCGAGGACGTCGCTGGCCCAGTGGACACCCAGGTACACCCGCGTCGCTCCGACGGCGGCCGCCCAGCACACGGCGAGCGCGCAGGTCGTACGGGCGAGGTCCGGGCGGGTGTGCCGGGTGACCGCCCAGCAGACCAGGCCCGCGGTCAGGGCGGAGGTGGTGGCGTGGCCGGAGGGGAAGGCGAAACCGGAGGCGTGCGTCGCCCAGTCGGTGCGGGCGGGGCGGGCGCGGGCGAACAGCTCCATGAAACCGCTGCGCACCAGCTGCCCGGCGAACAGCACGGCCAGGACACCGACGACGGCTCTCAGGCGGCCTTCGGCCCCGCGACCCGCGAGCAGCCCGGCCGCCGCGACGATCAGATACGGCCAGGGCCCCGTCCCCGTCGCGGTGATCCCGCGCGCGAGCGCGTCCGCGACCGGCGGCCGATGACGGAGCGCCCACACGTGAGCCGCCCCGTCGCCGGGCAGCGGGGCGCCGTGTCGTACGCCCACGGCGGTGGCGAGGGCGACGAAGAGCAGGGCGCAGACGAGGACCGGCAGCAATGGCCCTCGCCACGGATGCCCCGGCGCCTCCACCTCAGCCACCGCTGCTCGCCTCACACCGATCACCCCTCCAAGCCGCTCACTGCGAGGCCCCCGGAGAGGCGCGGCGGGCGCGGGCGCGGCGGGCCTCCAGGGCGAGGGGGGTGAGGGAGACCAGGACGATCAGGGCGACCACGGGGAGGAGGTAGCGGTCGACGTTCGGGATCGAGGAGCCGAGGGCGTAGCCGCCCAGGGTCAGGCCGGTCGTCCAGAGGAGGCCGCCGGTCAGCTGCCATACCGTGAAGACCCTCGGCGGTACGTCGAGTGCGCCGGCCAGTGGGTTCAGCACCGTCCGCACCACCGGGACGAAGCGGGCCAGCACCACCGCCTTCGCATGGCCGTACCGCGTGAGGAGCTCCTCCGCGCGCGCCGCGCCCTCGTGCAGTTTTCTCGCGCGGCTGCGGGCCAGCAGGGCTCTGCCACCCCGGCGCCCCGCCCAGTACCCGAACTGCGCTCCGGCCAGCGCTCCCACCGCCGCGGCGACCAGCACCTGCGGCAGCGACAGGTGTACGGACCCGCCCGCGCCGCCGGCGCACACCAGACCTGCCGTGAACAGCAGGGAGTCGCCGGGCAGGAAGAACCCGACCAGCAGACCCGTCTCGGCGAACAGCACGACAGCGATGCCGATCGCGCCGTAGGCGGACAGCAGGGATCGGGCATCCAGGACGTTCACCGCCTGCGCGACGGCGAACTGTGCGGCTGCCATGGGGCGGCCCCTCTCATACTGGACGTGGACGGAGCGGGCACGGACCCGAACCGAGCGACTACAGTCACGTAGACCGTCTACCGAACTGTAGACGACTGAGAGCCGAGGAGCGTTCCCATGCCCGAGGGGCAGATCGACGAGTCGGGCGACGGCCGGACGGACCGTCGGCCGGCGGGTGAGCTGGAGGCCGGTGTGCTGGCCGCGCTGTGGGCCGCCGACGGGCCGCTCACGCCCGGCGCGGTCCAGCTGGAGCTCGGCGGCGGCCTCGCCCGTACCACCGTGACGACGATTCTCACCCGGCTGCACGCGAAGGGCGTGGTCAGCCGGGCGCGTTCGGGCCGCGGCTATGCCTACGCCCCGGTCCAGGACTCCCACGGCCTCACCGCCCGCCGTATGCACGCCGAACTCGACAAGGACGAGGACCGGCGCACCGTCCTCGCCCGTTTCGTCTCGGACCTGAGCCCCGAGGACGAAGAGCTGCTGCGCGCGCTGCTGGAGGGCGATCCCGGGGCGGCGGACGACAGCCGGTGAGGCGGAGCCCGTTGTCGGTGGCGCCTCGTACGCTGGTCGCAAGGGAATGGGCCGCCAGGGACAGGAGGGGAGGGACAGCGTGATCTACGCCGTGTGGCTTCCGCTGCTCGTGCCGCTGCTCGCCGCGCCACTGGCCCGGCGCGGCGCCGAGTCGCTGCCGCCCCGGGCCGCCGCCTGGGCGCTGACCTGCCTCGCGCTGGTCCTCGCCCTGTCCAGTACGGCGGCGCTGGCGCTGCTGGCTCTCGACGGCGCCCTCCGGCTGCCGTTCGTGGCGGCGCTGGGCCATCTCTCCCCGAACCTGCTGGGCGACGGCTCGCCCGCCATGGCACCGGCCGCCGTCCTGGCCGCGGTCGCGCTCGTCGGGCTCGGCGGTCTGGTGCTGCACCGGACTCGCCGTCATGTGCGTGAACTGCGTGTCGTGCACGGGCAGTTGGACGGTCAGGCGAGTGCGGGTGATCTGACCGTACGGCAGGACGAGTGTCCCGACGCGTACGCCCTGCCGGGGCGGCCGGGCCGCATCGTGGTGACCACCGGCATGCTGCGGGCGCTCAGCGCGCCCGAGCGCGAGGTGCTGTTCGCCCATGAGCGCGCCCATCTCGCCGGGCGCCACCATGTCTTCCTCGCCGCCGCCGAGTTCGCCGCCGCCCTGCACCCGGCCCTGCGCGGGCTGCGCGTACCGCTGTCGTACGCGCTGGAGCGCTGGGCCGACGAGTGCGCCGCGCGCGTGACGGGCGACCGTGCGCTCACCGCCCGTGCGGTCGGCCGGGCCGCGCTCGCCGTGAGTGCGTCGGGTCCCCGGCCGCGGCCCCGGCTGTCCCTCACGGCCACCGCGGGCCCGGTCCCCCGCCGCGTCACCGCCCTCCTCGCCCCCGCCCCGACCGTCGCCCGCGCCCATCACCTCCTCCCCCGCGCCCTGGCCGCCCTGCTGCTCGCCTGCGTGGCCCTGTCGGCGACCGCGGCCCTGGAAGCGGCCACCGACCTGCACGCGGGCATCGAGATCGCGCAGGGGGAGGGCGGCGGGCACGGCTTCGCCGAAGCCGACGGCGACTGAGCGGTCGTAGCCGCGCAAGGCTCTGCTGAGGGCCGCCAAGACCTGCGGTAGTCGCGAGGATCCGCTCAGCCGCCAAGAACCTGCCGTAGCCCAAAGAACCTCCACCGCCCAACACCTCACGCGGAACGCACCCCTTCGCACCAGCTCTTATGGCATGCTCCGGTCAACCGATACACGCAGCCCACGACCTCTCCCGGCGCACCCAGGCCGGGCGGCGGTCGCCGAGCAGGCCGGAATCCCGGCCGCCGCAAAGGAGTTTCGCGTGAGAAAGACCCCCCACAGATCCATCGCCGCGCGCGTGCTGGCCGTCGCCGCGCTGGCCGCGGTCGCACTCCCCGCCCTACCCGCGTCCGCCGCCCCGCCCTCTGCGGCAGCCGCCTGCACACCGGCCCAGGTGGTCGGCAACGGCGGTTTCGAGAGCGGGACTTCGCCGTGGACGCAGTCCTCGACGAGTGTCATCACCAGCCGCTCCGGGCAGAGCGCGCACGGTGGTACGTCGTTCGCCTGGCTGGACGGCGTCGGCAGCACGCACACCGACACGCTCTCGCAGAGCGTCACGATCCCGTCCGGCTGCGCCAAGGCGACGCTGACCTTCTGGCTGCACATCGACACCGCCGAGACGACCTCGTCGACCGCGTACGACAAGCTGACGGCGAAGATCGGTAGCACGACGCTGGCCACGTACTCGAACCTCAACAAGGCCACCGGCTATGTGCAGAAGTCGATCGACGTGTCGGCGTTCGCGGGCCAGACCGTGAGCCTCGCCTTCACCGGCACCGAGGACTCCAGCCTGCAGACCAGCTTCGTCCTCGACGACATCGCCCTAGACACGTCCGGGGACACCGCCCCGCCGGCCGACTCGACACGGACGCCGGCCGCACCCTCGTACACCGTCAGTCTGAGCAGTGACAGCGCCGGTACCGTCTGGACCGGTCACGAGAGCGCGACCTTCACCAACGCCTCGTCCACCGCGCTCAGCGAGGTGTATCTGCGGCTGTGGGACAACTACCACGGCACCTGCTCGGCGATGCCGATCACGGTCAGCAACGTCAGCGGCGGTACGGCCGGTGCGCTGTCCGTCGGCTGCACGGCGCTGCAGATCTCCCTGCCGGCACCCCTGGCGCAGGGCCAGAGCGCGACGATCGGCTTCGACCTGGGCATCACCGTGCCCAGCGGCGCCGACCGGTTCGGGCACGACGGGGCGTTCAGCTTCATCGGCAACGCGCTGCCGGTGCTGGCGGTGAAGGACGGTTCGGGCTGGCATCTGGACCCGTACACGAACAACGGCGAGTCGTTCTACTCGCTGGCCGCCGACTTCAAGGTGACCCTCGACCACCCGAGCGGCCTGCTGGTCCCGGCGACGGGTACGTCGGTGGACACGCCCGGCTCCAGCGGACGTACCGTCACCACGGCGACCGCGTCCAACGTGCGTGACTTCGCCTGGGCGGCCGGGCCGTTCAGCAAGATCTCCGGCACCTCGACGGCCGGGACGGCGATCAACGTGTACTCGGTGTCGGGCATCAGCTCCTCCGACGCGCAGTCGATGCTCTCCACGGCCAAGACGGCGGTCGACGCTCACGCGGGTCGCTTCGGGGCTTACCCGTACGGCGAGTTGGACGCGGTGATCGACAACAACTACTGGTTCGGCGGCATGGAGTACCCGGGCTTCGTCCTCGACCTCGTCAGCACGACCGCGCTGACGCACGAGATCGGGCACCAGTGGTGGTACGGCATCGTCGGCGACGACGAGTACAACAGCCCCTGGCTGGACGAGGCGTTCACGGACTACGCCACCGATCTCGCCCTCGGCAAGACCGGCACGAGCTGCTGGAACAGCGTCTCCTGGGCCTCGACGGCGGAGAAGATCACCAACTCGATGGCGTACTGGGACGCCCACTCGTCCCGCTACTCCACCGTCGTGTACGGCTACGGCAAGTGCGCCCTGCACGACCTGCGGCGGCTCATCGGCGACACGGCGATGACCAAGTTGCTGAAGGACTACGCCACTTCGCACTGGTACGGCGTCTCGACCACGGCCGAGTTCAAGGCGGCCGCGCAGGCCGCCACGACCACGGACCTGACCTCCTTCTGGAGCACGCACCGCATCGACGGCTGAGCCTTCGCCCGGCCTTTCAGCGGGCCTGCGCGGCGAACGCCTCGTAGGCCCGCTGGTCGAACAGCACGAACCTGACCTCCTCGACCGAGGTGTCCGCCGCCCGCACCGTCTCCACGGCGATGCGGGCGCCGTCGTCCATCGGCCAGCCGTAGACGCCGGTGGAGACGGCGGGGAACGCGACCGTCTTCGCGCCGAGTTCGTCGGCGATCCGTAGGGACTCGCGGTAGCAGGAGGCCAGCAGCTCCGAGCGGTCCTCACTCTGGCTGTACACGGGGCCGACGGTGTGGATCACCCACTGCGCGTCCAGTTTCCCGGCGGTGGTGGCGACCGCCCGGCCGGTGGGCAGGCCCTTGCCGTACTGCGAGGCGCGGAGCCTGCGGCAGTCGGCGAGGATCTCCGGGCCGCCCCGGCGGTGGATGGCCCCGTCGACGCCTCCGCCGCCGAGCAGCGAGGAGTTCGCCGCGTTGACGATGGCGTCGACGGACTGCTGCGTGATGTCGCCCTGGACGAACGTGATGCGGGTCATGAATGCCTCTATACCAGCCCGGCCAGGGCCAGCAGCAGCGACTTCACCTCCGTCGCCGGGTACGCGTCGCGCGTCAACGCCCGTTCGGAGCAAAGCAGTACGGGGGTGTGGTCGGGATCGTCCGGGAGGCGGCCGTGGCTGCCGCGGATGCCCGAGGGGTCCAGCGGCACCGTGCGGATGCGGTACCGGAAGCCTGCCTTCTTGCGCAGGACCGAGCCGACGGCGCGGAGCTTCACCGCCGGGACGGTCTCGTCGTAGAGCAACTCGGCCGGGTCGTAGCCGGGTTTGCGGTGGATCTCGACCTGGCGGGCGAAGTCGGGGGCGCGGGTGTCGTCGAGCCAGTAGTAGTACGTGAACCAGGCGTCGGGGTCGGCGAGCGTGACCAGTTCGCCGGAGCGTTCGTGGTCGAGTCCGTGGGCCGCCTTGCCGTCGGCGTCCAACACCCGCTCCACGCCGTCGAGTTCGCCGACGAGCTTGGCGACCGTCTCCGTGTCCGCCGGGTCCCGCACGTATACGTGGGCGATCTGGTGGTCGGCGACGGCGAAGGCGCGGGAGGTCCAGGGGTCGAGGTACTCCATGCCGTCCTGGGTGTGGACCTCCAGGAGACCGGCCCGGCGCAGGGCGCGGTTGATGTCGACGGGGCGGGATGCGGGGGCGATGCCGTACTCGCTGAGCACGACGACAGTGGCGCCGGCGCGCTCGAAGTGGTCGATCAACGGGCGCAGGGCGTCGTCGAGTTGGCGGGCCGCGCGGATGGTCTCGGGTGAATTCGGGCCGGTGCGCTGGGGCTCGTAGTCGAGGTGGGGGACGTAGACGAGGGTCAGGTCGGGGTCGTGTTCGTCGAAGACCTGGCGGGCGGCGCCGAGGATCCACTGCGTGGAGGGCAGGCCGGCGTTCGGGCCCCAGTAGGTGAAGAGGGGGAACGGGCCCAGGCGGTCGGTGAGTTCGTCGTGCAGGGACGGCGGCCAGGTGTAGCAGTCGGGTTCCTTGGCGCCGTCGGAGTAGTAGATCGGGCGCGGGGTGACGGTGAGGTCGACGTCGGCGCCCATGGCGTACCACCAGCAGATGTTGGCGACCTTGTAGCCGGGGGTGGTCTTTCTGGCGGTCTCCCAGATCTTCTCGCCGCCGACGAGGGCGTTGTGCTGGCGCCACAGCAGTACGTCGCCGAGGTCGCGGAAGTACCACCCGTTGCCCACCACGCCGTGCACGGAGGGGAGTTCGCCGGTGAGGAGGGTCGACTGGACGGTGCAGGTGACGGCCGGGAGGACGGTGTCGAGGCGGGCCCGGGAGCCACGTTCGCCGAGGGCGGCGACGGCCGGCATGTGCTTGAGCAGATTGGGGGTCAGCCCCACGATGTCGAGGACGACGAGGCGTTTCATGACGGGTCCTCCTTGAGGCCGAGTCCGGTCAACCGGTCGCGGGCCCAGGCGAGTTCGGCGGCGATGCCGCCGGGGAGGTCGGTAGGGGGTTCCGGGAGGACGGACCAGGTGTAGGTCTCGACCTCGATGTGGTCGCAGAGGGCGGTGGGGCCGCCGAGGAGCCCGGCGAGTACGTCGGTGAGGTGGCCGGCCGTCGTGCGCAGGGGTGGTTCGGGGTCGGCGTGGAGGGGGGCGTGGAAGTGGGTGCGCCAAGGGCCGGAGGTGGTGGGCAGGCCGCCCTCGAGGGCCTCTCCGAGGTCGTCGGTGCCGAGTACGGGGGCGTCGGCGCCGGGCAGGTCGGTGGAGGGCTCGCAACCCGCCGCCGGGGACGCGACCGGCACGCCGCTGAGGCTCTCCGCGCCCCGCGGTGTCCGCGTCTGGTGCAGGAACCGCGGCTCGGCGAGTCTCCGGAGGGCAGCTCGCGCCGCGGGGTCGGCGGGGCCGGTCGCCTCGACCGCGCAGGAGGCCTGGAGTTTCACGATCGGGAGGCCGGCCCTCGCGAGGCGGTCCAGGGCGGCGGACGGCTCCTCGAAGCCGACGGCGAGGTGGCAGGCGTCCAGACACACACCGAGCCGGTCCGGGTCGAGGCCGCCGAGGTGCCGTACCGCCTGGGCGGTGGTCTCGACGACGCAGCCCGGCTCCGGTTCGAAGCCGACGCGGATACGGCGGCCCGTCTCGACCTCGATCGTGGCGAGCCCGGCGGTCAGCCGGTCCAGGGCGTGCCGTGCCGCGTCGGCCCGTTCCGCCGGCCAGGGCTCGCGCCAGGCCAGCGGCAGGGTGGAGACGCTGCCCCGCTCGGCGTCGTCGGGCAGCAGCGCGGCGAGGACGCGGGCGCAGTCGAGGGTGTACCGCAGCCGGGCCTCGTCCGCCCAGTCGGGGAGGTAGACGTCCTTTTTGACGACCTCGCGGTGGAACCCTGCGTACGGGAAGGCGTTGAGGGTGACCGTCTCCAGCCCGCGGAGGGCGAGTTCGTCCCTCAGCTGCCCCAACGCCCGTTCATCGGCGACGAGTTCGGTGACGACGTCACGGGCGAGCCAGAGGCCGACGCCGAGCCGGTCGGCATCCAGCCGCTGCCGTACGGGCTCGGTGTACTCGGCGAGTTGGGAGACCACGCCGTCCAGGTCCTCGGCCTGGTGGACGTTGCTGCAGTAGCCGAGGTGGACGGTCGTGCCGTCCGGGTGGCGGAAGCGCATGCGCGGCTCACTCTCCCCCGCGCCGGACGGAGTTGCCCTGGAACGTGGACGCGTCGTCGGGCTTCCGTTCGTCGAGGTCGAGGCGGCCGCTCTGGCCGTAGAAGGCGACGGGGTTGCGCCACATCACCTGGTCCACGGTGTCGTCGTCGAACCCGGCGGCGAGCATCGCGTCGGCGGTCTTCCTGGTCTTGAGGGGGTCCGAACTCCCCCAGTCGGCAGCGGAGTTGACGAGCACCCGCTCGGTGCCGTGCTTCTGGAGGATCTCGACCATGCGGCCCTCGCTCATCTTGGTCCTCGGGTAGATCGAGAACCCGGCCCAGCAGCCGCTGTCGAGGGCCATGCCGACGGTGAGTTCGTTGAGGTGGTCGAGGAGCACGAGCTCCGGGGCGATGCCGGACTCCCGTACGACGTCGAGGGTCCTCCTGGTCCCGGCGGCCTTGTCGCGGTGCGGGGTGTGGACGAGGGCGGGCAGGCCGTGGTCGACGGCGAGTTGGAGCTGGCGGGCGAGGGCCTCGTCCTCCTCGGGGGTCATCGAGTCGTAGCCGATCTCGCCGACGGCGACGACCCGGTCCTTGGCGAGGTAGCGGTCCAGTTCGTCCAACACCGGCGTGCAGCGCGGGTCGTTGGCCTCCTTGGGGTTGAGGGCGATCGTGCAGAAGTGCTGGATGCCGAACTGGGCGGCCCGGTACGGCTCCCAGCCGAGCAGCGCGTCGAAGTAGTCGTAGAAGCTCTCGGGCGAGGTGCGGGGCTGGCCCAGCCAGAAGGAGGGTTCGACGACGGCGCGCACTCCGGCGGCGTGCATGGCCTCGTAGTCGTCGGTGGTGCGGGACGTCATGTGGATGTGCGGATCGAAGATGCGCATGTCAGGCCTGCTCCTGGAGTTGTTCGGCTGCCGGGCCCGCGCCGAGCGCGGCCAGGGCGCGGGCGGCGGAGGCGGGGCGGGTGGGTGCCAGGGAGCGGGCCTGGGCTGCGAGGGTGTCCGCGATGTCGGGGAAGGCGCGGACCAGGGGCCAGATGTCGGGGGGTACGTCCCGTCCGGCGGCGATGCGTTCGTGGGCGAAGTCGGCCAGCATGCGGGCGAGTTCACGGTCGGTGCGGGCGTCGAGGCCGGCCACCCGGGTGAGCGGGATGTCGAGGAAGACGCATTTGAGGACGGCCTGCCGGTACTCCGTGTCGGGGAGACGGGTGGCGGCGTACGGGCCGAGGGCGGCGGCGATGACGCCGGTGTCGTTGCCTCGGAGGGCTTCGCGGACGAGGGTGAGGCCGATGTCGCCGAGGTCGTGGAGCAGGGGCAACGCCCGTAGCACCGCCCGTTGTTCGGCCGGATCGCCGTGCCGGTAGAGGCCCGCGACCTCCTCGGCGAGTGCGGGGCCGTGCAGGGGCAGGGCGGTGAGCAGGACGGCTCGGGCGGCCTCGTCCGTCGTCCAGTGCGCGTCGAGCACGGCCTGACCGCAGCGTCTTCGCGCCGCGGGGAACAGGGCCCGTATCGAGGTGGGTTCGGCGGCGATGCGGGCGGTGGCCGCGTCGAGCCAGGCGCGGGCCGCCGGGGACAGGGCGTCGGGGTGGAGGGCCTGTCGGGGGTCAGGGGGCGGGAGGGGTACGGAAGGCATGGCGGGTCGGCCTCCGGTGGGGCGGGAGGAGTTACTGGGGGCGAGAGGAGTTACTGAGGGCTACGCGCGTCACGCAGCCGCGGCGCGCAGGAACTCGATGGAACGGCGGGCGACTTCGGGGGCGTCCAGGGCGCCGCCCTGGATCTCCACCGAGACCAGACCGTCGTGCCCGAGGGCGCGCAGGGCGGCCAGCACCGGCGGGAAGTCGATCTCGCCGGCGCCGAGTTCGAGGTGCTGGTGGATACCGCGCCGCATGTCCTCGATCTGGACGTTCAGCAGGCGAGGCGCCGCCAGCCGGACGCACTCCAGCAGGGACCGCTCCTCGACGCAGTGGGCGTGTCCGATGTCCAGGGTGATGCCGAACAGCTCGTGTCCGCCGAGGAGTTCGGCCAGTACCAGGCAGCGCTCCACGGTGTCGACGAACATGTACGGCTCCGGCTCGAAGGCCAGCGCGACGCCGTACCGCTCCGCGGTCTCCAGCACCGTCCCGAGCCCGGCCGCGAGCCGCTTGAACGCCTCCGCCTCCGCCAGACCGGCCGGCGCGGGACCGCTGCAGAGGTGGACGGTGGGCGATCCGAGGTCGGCCGCGATACGAACGGCCCGCTGCAGCAGGTCGGTTCGCCACCCGTCCGGGTCCGCCATCAGCGTCGGCAGGTGCTTGCCGCGGGGGTCGAGGAGATACGGCGCGCCCGTCTCCACCGTGAGGTCGAGGCCGTAGCGGTTGAGGGCCCGGGCCAGCGCGGTCAGGCGCTGGGAGAGGTCGTCGGCGTACGGGTCGAGGTGGATGTGGTCGAGGGTGAGGGCGACGCCGTCGTAGCCGAGGTCGGCGAGGATGCCGAGGACCGCGTCGAGCCGGTGGTGGGTGAAGCCGTTGGTGCCGTAGCCGAATCTCAGGGGGGTGGGGGGAGGTTCCATGCCGGGGTTCCTCACACAGAGGTCAGGTGGGGGATATGCGGCGGGCGAGCCGCCGCGCGAGGGGGTGGGCGACACCGAGGACCGTGGCCGCGACCGGTGCACCGGCGCGGGCGGTCAGCGCCGCCTGCAGGGGCATGAGGGAGAGGATCCCGGCCCCGACGGCCCGCCGGAGATACTCACCGGAGGGCTTGCGTACGGCTTTGAACTGGGCGGATCCGTAGGCACCGAGGTAGGCGAGTGCGGCACCGGCGGTGGCGAGGGTGGTGGGGGTGGAGCGGCGTGGAATGCTTCGGGTGAACTGGCGCAGAGCCGGAGCCGCCGTCGCCAGTGCTGTGGCCGTCGTCGCGGCCAGCGTCGCCGCCGGGACCCGGGCCCGGGCGCCGTGGATCTCGTGGCGGCTCAGTGTCATCAGCGTGTACGTGTGGGCGCCGACCAGGGCGGCCGGGCCCGCTCCCCTGCGTAGCGCCCTGCCGACCGGCTGCCCGTGGGTGGCCGCCAGCGCGCCCGTCAGGACGTCCAGGCCGCGAGCGCCCGCCATGGCCGCCGCTCCCGCCGGCGTGTCCTTGAGGCCGAGGTCGTACGCCCAGACAAGGCCGGTCAGCGGCACCGCTCCCAGCAGGCCCCGGCGTCCGCCCGCGACGGCGGCGAGTCCGAGGCCGGCCGCGGTCAGTCCGCCCGCGACGGCGAGCGCGGTGCGCCGCGGCACCCGGCCCGACGGCACCGGCCGCTCGGGGCGTTCGACGGCGTCGACCGTGGCGTCCGCGTAGTCGTTGAGCGCCATGCCCGCCCAGTAGAGACAGACGGACGACCCCATCACGCCGAACGTCCGCACGGTCAGGGGATTTCCGGCGGCCGCCGCCCCCGCGAGCACATCGCCCGGCACGCTCAGCGCGGCCGGCGCGCGTACGAGAAGCGCGAGGTCGGAGAGTCGCGCCCGCTGGTCTCTCATGAGCGCACACTACTCAACACGCTTGAACTTTCACACTGTTCTCATGACTCTGCCCAAGTGACAAAGGGAACACAAAGTTCCCTTTCGTCGTCCTCAACTCCGTACGCAGGAACGGCGTCCGGGCCCGGCGAGTGCTACCCCTGCTGCCGCAGCCGCCGCCACACCGCCTTCGCCGCGTTGTGCCCGGACATGCCGTGCACTCCGGGGCCCGGCGGGGTGGCCGAGGAGCAGATGAAGACGGCCGGGTGCGGGGTGGTGTACGGGGACAGGCTGAGCTTGGGACGCAGCATTGTCTGCAGTCCGCTCACCGCGCCGGAACCGATGTCGCCGCCGACGTAGTTGGCGTTGCGCGCGGCGAGTTCGGCCGGCCCCGCCGTGGCCCGGGCGAGGACGCGGTCACGGAACCCCGGGGCGAACCGCTCCAGTTGGCGTTCCATGGCGTCCGTGAGGTCGCCGGTCCAGCCGCTCGGGACATGGCCGTAGGCCCAGAAGACCTGCTTGCCCTCGGGCGCGCGGCCGGGGTCGACCACTCCGGGCTGGACCGTGATCATGAACGGCCTTTCGGGCGCCCGCCCGTCACGCGAGGCGTTGCGCAGGGCCGTCCCGATCTCCGCGCTGTCCGCGCCGATCTGCACGGTGCCCGCCCGCCGGGCCTCCTCCGCGGTCCACGGCACCGGGCCGTCCAGCGCGTAGTCCACCTTGAACACGCCAGGGCCGTACTTGTAGTTCTCGTAGTAGCGGCCGAAGCCGGCGATACGCGCCAGGGCGGTGGGCGAGGTGTCGAAGACGTACGCGCGCGCGGGCGGCAGGTCGTCGAGGCGCTTGACCTCGTAGTCGGTGTGCACCAGGCCGCCGAGGTCCTTCAGATACGCGGTCAGCGCGTCCGAGATGGACTGCGAGCCGCCGCGGGCCACCGGCCAGCCGCGGGCGTGCGCGGCGAGGGCGAAGACCAGGCCGATGGCACCGGTGGCGAAGCCGCTGAGGGGGGCCATCACATGGGCGACGAGGCCGGCGAACAGGGTCTTGGCGCGCTCGTCGCGGAAGCGGCGGCTCAGCCAGGTCGACGGCGGCAGGCCGACCAGGCCGAAGCGGGCGAGGGTCACCGGGTCGCGCGGGAGCGCGGTGAGGGGCAGGGACATGAAGTCCCGGGCCAGGACGTCCCACTTGGGGAGGAAGGGCTCGACCAGCCTGCGGTACGAGCCGGCGTCGCGCGGGCCGAAGGAGGCGGCCGTCTCGGCGACGGATCGGGCCAGCACGGCGGCCGTGCCGTCGGTGAAGGGGTGCGCCATGGGCAGCTCGGGGTGCAGCCACTCCAGGCCGTACCGCTCCAGTGGCAGGGCCCGGAACGCCGGGGAGTTGATGCCGAGGGGGTGGGCGGCGGAGCAGGGGTCGTGCAGGAAGCCGGGGAGGGTGAGTTCCTCGGTGCGGGCGCCTCCGCCGACGGTGTCCCGGGCCTCGAAGACGGCCACGGAGAAGCCGCGGCGGGCCAGCTCCACGGCGGCCGTCAGGCCGTTCGGCCCCGCACCCACCACGACTGCATCGAGCATCGACGGCACCTGGACCCCTTCGTCAGCCTTCGGCCACGGGGTCAGGATATGCCGGGGGTGTTGTGGGGTCGTGGGGTATGTCTCGGAGGTGGTGTGATCTTCGCCCAAGAGCTCGGGTAGGGCGGTTGTTCGCGGGTGCGGGCGTGTGGGGGCTTGTCGCGCCCACGCGGCGGAGCCGCATATACATACAGCCCCGCGCCCCTAAAAGCATCAAATCGCCCCATTTCTCAAGAGTTCCATCACCTTTTGTGCCGTTGCTGCGTCTCGGGCCGTCGTGAAGGGGAGGGTGTTGCCGCCTGTTATGCGGAAGGGGGCGCCCGTCAGGGTCAGGTGGGTGCCGCCTGCTTCCTCCACCAGGAGGATGCCTGCCGCGTGGTCCCACGCCGCCTCCCAGCTGAAGACCGTGGCGTCCAGCTCGCCTCGGGCTATGGCCAGATACTCCAGGCCCGCCGAGCCGCAGGGGCGGGTGGTCACTCCGTCGGTCCAGAGGCCGAGGAGGGCCCGCTTCTGGGCGTCCGTCGTGTAGTCCGGGTGGGAGGTGGCCACTTCGAGGTCTCGGCCCGGCGTGGGCGAGCCGGAGTGCAGGCGTTCGCCGTCCAGGTAGGCGCCCTGGCCCCGTAGCGCTGTGGCCAGTTGGTCGCGGGCCGGGGCGTACGTCCAGGAGGCCAGCAGGACTCCGTGGTGCGCCAGCGACACCAGCGTGGCGAAGCCGGACTCGCCGCGCACGAACTGGCGCGTGCCGTCGACCGGGTCGACTATCCACACCGGCGCTTCGTGCTGTATCGCCTCGTACGTCGCCGGATCGGCGTGCACCGCCTCCTCGCCGACCACGACCGAGCCGGGCAGCAGCGCGCCGAGCGCCTCGGTGAGACGCCGCTCGGCGAGGCGGTCGGCGTCGGTCACCAGGTCGTGCGGGCCGCTCTTCTGGTCGACCTCGTCCGCAGCGAGCCGGCGGAAGCGGGGCAGGATCTCGGCCGCGGCGGCCTCGCGGACCGCCTCCTCGACGTCGGCCGCGTGCTGGGCCAGAAACTCTTCGATGGTTTCCGTGTCTACGATCATGGCTCCATGAGAGCACGCCCCACTGACAATCCACGCCGGATGGGTGGACTTCCGGTGGAATCGGCATGAAATCGGAGTGCGCGACCGGAGGCTCGCGGCGCTTCGGTCGCCCGCCCTCCGCGCCTGCTCAGCGGCCCACCGCGTATCCCTGCATCCCCCTCGGGTTCGCCGCCGCCGACAGCACTCCGTTCTCCGGATCCCGCGCCACCGCGCACAGCCGTCCCTCCGACCAGGCGTCGCCGACGGTCACGTCGTGGCCGCGCCGGCGTAGCTCCTCTATGACGTCCGCGCCGATACGGGACTCGACCGTGACGCTTCCCGGCCGCATCCCGCGCGGGTAGAAGGAGCCCGGGAAGCCGTCGTTGTGCCAGTTCGGGGCGTCGATCGCGCCTTGCAGGTCGAGGCCGCCGCGGACCCGGGCGCGCAGTGCGACGGCCAGGAAGAAGTGCAGCTGCCACTGGTCCTGCTGGTCGCCGCCGGGCGTGCCGAAGGCCATGACCGGGACGCCGTCGCGCAGGGCGATGGAGGGCGTGAGGGTGGTGCGGGGGCGGCGGCCCGGGGTGAGCGAGTTCGGCAGGCCCTCCTCCAGCCAGGTCATCTGGAGCCGGGTGCCGAGCGGGAAGCCGAGCTCGGGCACGACGGGGTTGGACTGGAGCCAGCCGCCGCTGGGGGTGGCGGCGACCATGTTGCCCCAGCGGTCGACGACGTCGAGGTGGCAGGTGTCGCCCCGGGTGGCGCCGTCGGCGCGGACGTCGGGTTCGCCGGTACGCGCGCGTGCCGCGCCCTCCGCGACCGGCTCGCCCGGCACCGGCGACGTCGGCGGCTTGGCCACGGTCGGCTCGCCCGCGCCCATCGGGTCGAACCCGGGGGCGTCCGTCATGACCACGTGCGCGTGCGTGCTGAGTCGCGGGGTGAGCCCGTCCGGGCTGCCGGGGCGCAGTTCGTACGAGGCCTTGTCGCCGACGAGGGCGCGCCGGGCCGCGTTGTAGTCGGCCGACAGCAGCTCCCCCAGCGGAACCTCGGCGGCGTCCCCGTACCAGGCCTCCCGGTCGGCCATGGCGAGCTTGCAGCCCTCGATCAGGAGGTGGACGTACTCCGCGGAGCCGTACTCGGGCAGTTCGGGCGGCAGCAGGGCGAGCTGCTGGAGCAGGGCCGGGCCCTGGCTCCAGGGGCCGGCCTTGCAGACGGTCCAGCCGTTCCAGTCGTACGTCGCCGGGCTCTCGTAGGTCGCGGACCAGCCGGCGAGGTCGGCGGCCGTGAGCGTGCCGGTGTGGCGCTCGCCGCTGGTGTCCATCGTGGGGCGCCCGGCCTGCCGTACCAGCGCCTCGGCGATGAATCCCGAGCGCCAGACCTCGCGCGCGGCCTCGATCTGCGCGATGCGGTCGCCGGCCCCGGCGACCTCGGCGAGCAGGCGCTTCCAGGTGGCGGCGAGGGCGGGGTTGCGCAGCAGCTCGCCGGGTTGCGGGGAGCGGCCGCCGGGCAGGTAGACGTCCGCCGAGGAGGTCCACTCCGTCTCGAACAGCTCCCGTACCGTCTCGACGGTCGCGCCGACGTTCTCCACGGGCGCGTGGCCGTCCTCCGCGTATCCGATGGCGTACTTGAGTACGTCGGCGAGCGGCTTGGTGCCGTGGTCGCGCAGCAGGAGCATCCAGGCGTCGAAGGCGCCCGGGACGGCGGCGGCGAGCGGGCCGGTGCCGGGGACGAGGTCCAGGCCGAGCCCCTTGTAGTGCGCGACCGTCGCCCCGGCCGGCGCGACGCCCTGGCCGCACAGCACCCGCACCTCGCCGCCGGCCGGCGCGAGCAGGATCGGCACCTCGCCGGCGGGACCGTTGAGGTGCGGCTCGACGACGTGCAGGACGAACGCGCCCGCCACGGCCGCGTCGTAGGCGTTGCCGCCGTCCTCCAGCACCGCCATCGCCGACTGCGAGGCCAGCCAGTGGGTGGAGGACACCATGCCGAAGGTGCCCTGCAGGGTGGGCCGGGTGCTGAACCGCATCTCTCACCTCACGGGTCGAGCCGCTCCGGCCGGTCCGAAGCGATCACTGCCACGGAGCATTTCACTCCACGGAACAGGGGCTGCGAAAGACGGACGAGGGGCTGCGGAACAGCGGGCCTACGAAGATTTTGCGATTCCACGAGCACCTCATGAACCGGCTCCCACCTGCGCGAAGTCCCCTTTGTCCGGCTGTGCGGCCGACCGGTAATCCCCAGTTCACCAACTCCCCCTTCCTCCGGGTCTACGCGCGTGGTGTCATGCACACGCTCACCACCCCCCACGTGGGCATCAACTCGACTAGGAGTCACGCATGTTGTGGAAGGTCATCGGCCGCGCAGGGGTCGCCGTGGCGGCCGGCGCCGCCATGCTCGTCACCGCGTCCCCCGCGAACGCCGCGAGCTACTCCGCCTTCGCCTTCTCGCTGAGCAGCAGCGAGCCCACGATCTACGACTTCATCAACTCGGCCACGTCGTCGCTCGACATGACGATGTACGAGCTGGAGGACACCACCGCCGTCAACGACCTGATAGCCCTGGAGAACAAGGGCGTCACCGTGCGGGTGGTTCTCGACCAGGCGCACAAGTCCGCCAACAACTCGGCGTACACCGCGCTGACGAACGCGGGTGTCGGAGTGGCGTGGTCGTCCACCAGCTTCGTCTACACGCACCAGAAGACGATCACCGTCGACGCCACCAAGTCGCTTGTCCTGACCGGGAACCTGACCTCGCAGTACTACTCGACGGGCCGGGACTACGGTGTGTTCACCGACGACACCCGTGATGTCGCCGCGATCGAGAAGGTGTTCAACGCGGACTACGCGGGGACGTCGATCACGCCGACCGACGGGGACCATCTGCTGTGGTCGCCCACCGACTCGCGCACTCGGCTGCTGTCCGTGATCAACGCGGCCACCAAGACGCTCGACGTCGAGGAGCTGGAGTTCAGCGACAGCACGGTGGTCAACGCGATCGTGGCGAGAGCGAAGGCGGGCGTCGCGGTGCGGGTGGTGCTGGAGACGCCCAGCAGTTACTCCAGCCAGGTGTCCGCGGTGAAGGCGGCGGGCGGGAAGGTCGTCGGGTACTCCGACCCGGACGGGTTCTACATCCACGCCAAGGCGATGGTCGCCGACTACGGGCTGTCCACGCAGGAGGTGGAGGCCGGGTCGATGAACATCAGCAGCAACTCGCTGTCGAACAACCGGGAGTTGGGGATCATTCTCACGGGGACGGGGGTGGCTCAGTCGGTGGCTACGACGATTGAGACGACGTTCAACAGCGACTATGCGGGTGGTACGGCCGCGTAGGTTCTCGCTGGGTTTGGTCGCCGGCTGACCGCCGGTGGGGGCTGGTTGCGCAGTTCCCCGCGCCCCTTATAGGGGCGCGGTACCGCACCGGCGACAATCAGGGCCGTCTGCCTGTTGTGAGCAAGTGGGCGCTTGCGCCCAGGAGGGTTGGCTCTGACTCTGTGCGCCGGGTGGCCGCCAGGACGATCTCTCGGCGGTCGGGGGCGTCCAGCCAGTCCTCTACTCCGCCCATCAGCCAGGCCAGGCCCTCCAGGCCGTACTGGCCCTCGACTGTCAAGCCCGCGTCGGTGAACTCGGCGGGGACCTCGGTGGGTTGGGCGAAGTAGGCGACGGTGAACAGGCCGCCCTCGCCGTCGTGGCGGCCGTCGGTGCTCGCCGCGTCGGTGCGGGCACGCTGGGCGGGGTCGAAGTAGCGCTCCTCGCGGAGCAGGTCGTGCAGGCCCGCGTAGCGGTTGATGGTGGCCGCCACCACCGGACCGCCCGGTCGGACCACGCGGCGGGCCTCCGCCAACGCCCTTACGCGGTCGGACCGTTCGGGCAGGTGGTACAGCGGGCCGAGGAGCAGGATCGCGTCGTACGAGGCGTCCTCGTCCGGGAGGGAACGGGCGTCGCCAGGTCTCGCCTTCACTCCGGGCAGGCGGGACGCCTGTTCGACGTGCAGCGGTACGGGGTCGACCAGTTCGACCTCGTACCCGTCCTCGGCGAGCCACTGCGCGTGTACGCCGCTGCCGCCGCCGACGTCCAGTACCCGTGCGGGGGCCGGGGGCAGGATGCGGCGCAGTACGTCCTGGGTGCGCCAGAACTCCAGGCGGCCCGCGGGGGCGCCGCCCTCTCTGAGGCGGGCGTCCTCCTTGCCGCGGGCGTAGTAGCCGAGGATCTCCTCGTGGACGGCCGGGGGTTGTTCGCGTGTCGTCTCGGTCATCGCCCCAGGCTGCTGATCCGCCCGGCCCACGTGCAACGGGTTAAGCCCCGCGTGGGGCCACCAGCCCCGACTCGTAGGCGAAGACGACCAGTTGGGCACGGTCCCGGGCGCCGAGCTTCGTCATCGCCCTGCTGATGTGGGTCTTGGCCGTGAACGGGCTGATGACCATGTGCGCGGCGATCTCCTCGTTGGTGAGGCCGTGCGCGGCGAGGGCCGTCACCTCGCGTTCGCGGCGGGTGAGGCAGTCGAGGCCCGGAGGTGTGGCGCGGTCCGGTGGGCGGGCGACGAACTCGCCGATCAGGGTGCGGGTGACCGACGGGGAGAGCAGGGCCTCGCCGCGGGCCACGACCTCGATGGCCTGGAGGAGGTCGGCGGGTTCGGTGTCCTTCAGCAGGAAGCCGCTCGCGCCCGCGCGCAGGGCCTCGAAGACGTACTCGTCGAGGCCGTAGTTGGTGAGGATCACGACCCGGACGGCCGCGAGTGCGGGGTCCGCGGCGATCCTTCGGGTCGCCTCGATGCCCGTCATGACCGGCATCTGTACGTCGATCAGCGCGATGTCGGGCACCTGCGCACGGACGAGGGCGAGCCCCTGCTCCCCGTCGGCCGCCTCACCGACGACTTCTACCCCCTCCTCGGCCTCCAGCAAGGCCCGGAACCCGGCCCGCATGAGCGCCTGGTCGTCGACGAGAGCGACCCGGATCATGCCGCCGCCCTGCACGTCCTCCTTCATCCCGCCTCCCCCAGCGGCAGCGATGCCCGTATCTCGAAGCCGCCCCCCTCGCGTGGTGCCGCGTGCAGGGTGCCGCCGAGGGCCGTGACGCGTTCGCGCATGCCGGTGAGGCCTACGCCCGGCGTGGTCGGGCGGGCCGGATCGGCGGTGCCGTCGTCCGCCACGTGGATCGTCAAGTCGTCGTCGGCGTAGGCGAGTTCGACCGTGACCTTGGCCGGGCCCGCGTGCCTTGCCGCGTTGGTGAGGGCCTCCTGGACGATGCGGTACACCGCTCGGTCGACCGTCGCCGTCAGCGGGCGTTCCTCGCCGGTGACCGTGAGGTCCACGGACAGGCCAGCCGCGCAGGCGCGCTCCACCAGGAGAGCCGGCGTGCCCGTGGGTTCGTCGCCGCGCAGCAGCTCCAGAGTGGCTCGCAGCTCGCGCATCGCCTCGCCGCTCGCGTCCTGGATGGCGAGCAGCGCGGGCGGTATCTCCTCGCCGCGCTTGCGGGCGAGGTGCACCGCGACCCCGGCCTGGAGCTTGACGATGGAGATGCTGTGGGTGAGGGAGTCGTGCAACTCCCTGGCTATGCGCAGGCGTTCCTCGCCCGCACGGCGCAGCGCCGCCTCCTCCCGGGTCCGCTCCGCCTCCAGCGCGCGCTGCTCCGTCTGGCGCAGATACGCCTGCCAGTTGCTGTCGGCGAGACCGGTGACGACCGCGCACAGGAACCAGCCCGCGAGCAGCATGGCCCGCTCGACCACCTCCTGGCTCGTCGGCCCGGTCGCCATGAACGCCGCCAGGAACACTCCGCTCGCCGCGGCCGCCAGGCCCCGGTGTCCCACCCGGGCCGCCGTGTGCACCGCGGCGAAGACGGGCAGCGCGGAGACCGGGCCCGGGTGGGCGTGCAGCACGTACGCCGAGCCGCTCGCGGTGGTGACGGCCAGCACCGCCCGCGGGGCCGCCCGGTAACCGGCCAGCGCGGCCGAACCGACCGCGATGAGCGCGTAGTCGAGGGGCCCGGTGTCCGCGTCGAAGGCGGCCACGGTCATGACGAGGGCACCGACGACGACCGCGAGGGTTGCGTCGGCGAGCCGCCTGCCTGTCACGAAGTGCCCGCTCATGCACGCACAGTAGACGGCCGCACCGACAACGGCGTCAGACCTGTGGACGGCTCCCCCACTACTCCCCACGCAGTACTGGACGGCCCTCGCAGACTCCTCGTCGTACTGCCGACAACCTCCACGCGTACGACGACGTCACCCACTCCGCCCGCGCATGCTGCTGACCATGTCCACACCCTTCCGTCACACCCAGCCACCGTCGCCCAGGTCGGCCACCGGCCGCGTCGCCGAGGTCTACGAGCAGATCGCCGCCGACTTCGGCATCGACCGGCCGCACACCTTCGTGGTGCTGTCCTCCGCGCCCGAACTCCTCGCACCCACCTGGGCGCTGATGCGCGAGTCCCTGATCGCCGGCCCCGGCAGCCGTACCGGCAAGGAACTCGCCGCGCTCGGGGTCTCGCTCGCCAACCGCTGCCCGTTCTGCGTGGACGCGCACACCGTGCTGCTGCACGCGACCGGCGAGCACGCCCTCGCCGAGCAGCTGGCCCGCGACGAGGACCCGGCGAACGCGGAGCACGAGCGCCTGCTGGACTGGGGCCTCGCCACCCGCGTGCCGGGCGCCGACCTGCGGCCGTACCCCTTCCCGGACGAGCAGGCCCCCGCCTATCTGGCCACGGCCCTCGTCTTCCACTTCATCAACCGGATCGTCTCCGCGCTGCTGACCGAGCAGCTGCTGCCGGGCGGCCTCCAGCGGTTCCGCGCGGTACGCAGCATCGCGGGGCGCGCGCTGTCGCGGACCGTGCGCCGCACCCCGGAGCCCGGGGCCGCGCTGGCCCTGCTCGACTCCCCCGGCCCCGGCCCCGAGTGGGCCGCCGGCACCCCGGTCGGGCCCGCCTACGCCGCTCTGGGCGCGGCCGCCCGGGCGGGCGCGGGCCTGCTCGACGCCGACGACCTGGACCTCGTACACACGACTCTGCGGGACTGGGACGGCGAGCACCCCTCGGCCGTCCTGCGTGGGTTCCCGCGGCGCCAGGAGCGGCCCGGGGCGCGGCTGGCGCTGCTGGCCGCGCTCGCGCCGTACCGCATCACGGACGAGGACGTGGCCGCCTGGCGCCGTCCCGAGCACACCGATCACTGTCTGGTACATCTCGTCGCGTACGGCGCCTTCGCGGCCGTGGACCGCATCGAGAGCGCGCTCGCCCTGCCCGCCGCGTCATGACCGGGACGGCCACGAGTCCGGTGCGCCAGGCCGCACTGGTGCACGACGCGCTGTTCGCGGGGGCCGGCGTCAGGCTGGCCGACCGGGTGCTCGACGTCGGCTGCGGTACCGGGGAGGCGACCCGGATCGCCGCGCGGATCGCCGCCCGCGGGCATGTCGTCGGCGTGGACGTCTCGGCGCCGCTGTTACGGACGGCGCGCGAGCGCACCGCGTCCGAAAAGCTGCGGAATGTCGTGTACGTGGAGGCGGACGCCGAGGTCCATCCGTTCCCGCGCGCCGGGTTCGACGTCATCCTGAGCGGGGGCGGGGTGACGTCGTTCGCCGACCACTCGGCCGCGTTCGGGCGGCTGGCGCGGGCACTGCTGCCCGGCGGGCGGCTGGCGTTCGTGTGCCCGCGCGTGGGTGCCGTGCCGGCTCTGCGGGATCCGGCGCGCATCCGCGCGACCCTGCGGAGATACGCGAACGTCGTGGTCAGCCCGCTCGCCCTCGGCCCCGCCGATCTCTGGCTGGTGACCGCACTGAGGGAGCGTCAGCCATGAGGGCTCAGTGACCGCACAGGCACGGAGCGAGTTCGCACTTCCGTCTCACAGGGACTCGTGTGAAACTGGCGCCCCGTCCGCAGTGCGGACTGCTCCGCACACCGTCCCCCACCGAAAAGTGTGCCCGTGCGCGAATTTCCTCTGCCGGTCGCCCTGACGGCACGCCTGTCCCCGGTCGTCGTGCTCGCCGCGGCGGGCTGGGCACTGTCGTCGGGCCCCGCGGCACCGGCCGACGAGCACAACACCTCGCACAAGACGAGCACTTCGTCGCCCTCCGCGCCGTCCACGCAGGCCGTGTCCAAGTCGTACGACTCCGCCCCCGCCCCCTGCGGCGCGATCACCACGGCGACGATCAAGTCGTTGGTGCCGGGCGCCAAGACGGCCGGCAAGGAGATCAAGTCGACGGACTCGAAGCTGCGCCGCACCTGCTCCTGGAACGCGCTCAAGGGGTACGACTACCGCTGGCTCGACATCTCCTACGAGGTCATGACCTCGGACGAAGCGGCGCAGAAGGAATACAAGGAACGACTTGCGGAGAAAAGCGGCGGAGGGGATGTTCCGGGCCTCGGTGACGAGGGCTACTCCGTCGTGAACCTCACCACCGAGGACAAGCAGCAGACCCGCGAGGGCGTCGTCATCGCGCGCGTGTCCAACGTCCTGGTGGTCACCACCTACAACGGCAGCGACTTCGAGTCGAAGAAGGCGCCGAGCACGAGCGTGATCAACACCGGCGCGATCAAGGCGGCGAAGGACGCGGTGACCGCGCTGAAGGGCAGCCAGAGCCAGTAGCTCCGGCTGCCCTTCGAGTGGCGGGGCTCAGGCCTCCGGGCGGTTCTTTCCGGTCAGCACCATCAGGAGCAGGTAGAGCACCATCGAGGTGCCGAGGCCCACCGCCCAGCCGTAGTCCGCGAGGGACTTCAGGAACGGGATGGGGCGGCCGTCGATCAGCGGCTTGAAGCTGGCGCCGCCGATCGCGAGGACACCGCCCACCACGAAGGCGACGACGGCCCGCCAGTTCCAGCCGCCCTCGTACCAGTAACGGCCGCCTGTACGGTACAAGTCGACGAGGTCGAGCTTGCCGCGGCGCAGGATCCAGTAGTCGGCGATGAGGATGCCGGCGACCGTGCCGAGCAGACCGCCGACCAGACCGAGCCAGGTGAAGATGTAGCCCTGCGGGTCGGAGTACAGCTTCCACGGGAAGATCAGTACGCCGATGACGCAGGTGGCGAGGGCGCCGGTGCGGAAACTGATCTTCCGGGGCGCGATGTTGGAGAAGTCGAAGGCCGGGGAGACCAGGTTGGCCGCGATGTTCACGGAGAGGGTCGCGACCAGGACGGTCACCAGGGCGTACAGCAGGCCGAGGACGTTGTCCGTCTTGGCGGCGAGCTGGACCGGGTCCCAGATCGTCTGGCCGTACACGGCCTGCGAGCCGGAGGTGACCAGCACGGACAGGAACGCGAAGAGCGTCATGGTGGTCGGCAGGCCGAGGGCCTGGCCCCAGGTCTGCGCCTTCTGCGACTTGCCGTAGCGGGTGAAGTCGGGGATGTTCAGCGACAGCGTCGACCAGAAGCCGATCATGCCCATCAGGGACGGCCAGAACAGCTTCCAGAAGCCGCCGCCCCAGCCGAGCTTGGAGGGCTGGTCGAGCAGCGGGCCGAAGCCGCCGGCCTTGTTGCTCATCCAGATCAGCATCACCAGCGCGCCAACGATGACGAAGGGCGCGGCCCAGTTCTCGAAGCGGCGGATCGTCTCCATGCCGCGGTAGATGATGGCGACCTGGATCGCCCAGAAGATCGCGAACGACAGCCACATCGTCCAGGCGTACCCGCCGATCTTCCCCGCGTCGGACCAGCCGTTGCCGATCAGCTTCCCGGCGAGGAAGTAGATCGCCTCACCACCGATCCAGGTCTGGATGCCGAACCAGCCGCACGCCACCAACGCCCGTACGACGGCGGGGAGGTTGGCGCCGCGGATACCGAAGGAGGCCCGCGCGAAGACCGGGAAGGGGATGCCGTACTTCGGTCCCGCGTGCCCGGTGAGCAGCATCGGGACCAGCACGATGACGTTGGCCAGGGCGATGGTGAGCACCGCCTGCTTCCAGTCCATGCCGACGGCGATCAGACCGGAGGCCAGGGTCCAGGAGGCCGTGTTGTGGGCCATGCCGACCCACAGCGCGGAGAAGTTGTACGTGGTCCAGGTGCGCTTCTCGATCGGGACCGGGAGCAGGTCCTCGTTCGCGTACGGACCGCTGGGCATGGGGGACCCCGGCGCGATCTCCACGCGCCCGTCGTCGAGGGTGACTTGAGCGGTCAGCGGTATGGCCGTGGGAGCGGTGTCGGTCATGGGCAGGCCAATCAATGAGGGGTGGGTCCGGAAAGGCCGTGCGGGTCTCCGGCCCCCTCCCCGGGGAGGTGGGGAGGGGGTGAACTGGAGTGGGGGGACGGTGGGTTGAGCGGGGCTGCTGCGGGTCAGGCGTTGACGGCGGGGATGATCTTCGTGCCGTACGCGTCGATCACGCTCTCCTGCGCGTCGTGCATGTCGTACACGGCGAACTGGTCGACACCCAGCTCGCGCAGGGCGTTGAGCTTCTCGATGTGCTTCTCGACGGGTCCGATGAGGCAGAACCGGTCGACGATCTCGTCGGGGACGAAGGCGGTGTCCGGGTTGTCGGCGCGGCCGTGGTGCGAGTAGTCGTACCCCTCGCGGGCCTTGATGTAGTCGGTGAGTTCCTCGGGGACCTGGGCGGAGTGCTCGCCGTACTTGGAGACCAGGTCGGCGACGTGGTTGCCGACCATGCCGCCGAACCAGCGGCACTGGTCGCGGGCGTGGGCGAGGGCCTCGGGCGAGTCGTCCTCGGTGACGTAGGCGGGGGCGGCGACGCAGATCTTGACCTCGGAGGGGTCACGGCCGGCGGCGACGGCCGCGTCCTTCACGGCCTTGACCATGTACTCCGTGAGATAGAGGTCGGCCAGCTGGAGGATGAACCCGTCGGCCTCCTCGCCGGTCATCTTCAGCGCCTTGGGGCCGTACGCCGCCATCCAGACGGGGAGTTCGGCACCCGGCTTGATCCACGGGAACTTGACCACCGTGCCGCCGAGGTCGGCCTCCTCGCCGCGGCCCAGCGCCCGGATGACCTTCATCGCCCCGCTGATCCGGGCCAGGGTGTTGGGGGTGCGGCCCGCGACGCGCATCGCGGAGTCGCCGCGGCCGATGCCGCAGACGGTGCGGTTGCCGAACATGTCGTTGAGGGTGGCGAAGGTGGAGGCGGTGACCTCCCAGGTGCGGGTGCCGGGGTTCGTCACCATCGGGCCGACGGTCAACTTCTGGGTGTTGGCCAGGATCTGACTGTAGATCACGAACGGTTCCTGCCACAGCACCGCCGAGTCGAAGGTCCAGCCGTAGGTGAAGCCGTTGCGCTCCGCCCGCTTCATCAGGCTGACGACCTTCGAGGCCGGCGGATCGGTCTGCAGGACGAGTCCGAAGTCCATGTGCGCCACTCCTAGTTGAGGTACTGACAGGTGGAGCGCGGGGTGTAGACGCCGTGCCCTGCGTGGCCGGTGTACTCCCGCTCGGTGATGACGAGTTCGCCGCGCGAGAGCACCGTCTCGACCCGGCCGGTGATGCGCTTGCCCTCGTAGGCCGAGTAGTCGACGTTCATGTGGTGCGTCTCGACGGACATGACCTGCTCGGCGTTCGGGTCGTAGATGACGACGTCGGCGTCCGCGCCGGGAGCGATGGTGCCCTTCTTCGGGTACATGCCGAACATCCGGGCCGGGGTGGCGCAGGCGATCTCGATCCAGCGGCGGCGGCTGATGTGCCCGTCGACAACTGCCTGGTGCAGCAGGTCCATTCGGTTCTCGACGCCCGGCAGACCGTTGGGGATCTTCGAGAAGTCCCCGCGCCCGAGCTCCTTCTGCCCGACGAAGCAGAAGGGGCAGTGGTCGGTGGAGACGACCTGGAGGTCGTTGGTCCTGAGGCCCTGCCAGAGCTTGGCCTGGTGCTCCTTGGGGCGAAGGGGCGTGCTGCACACGTACTTGGAGCCCTCGAAGTCGGGCTCGGCGAGGTTGTCGGTCGACAGGAAGAGGTACTGCGGGCAGGTCTCGCCGAAGACCGGCAGCCCCTCGTCGCGCGCCCGTGCCAGCTCGGCGACTGCCTCCATCGCCGAGACGTGCACGACGTACAGGGGCGCCCCCGCGACCTGCGCGAGCTTGATGGCGCGGTGCGTGGCCTCCGCTTCGAGAAGGGCCTTGCGCACCTCGCCGTGGTAGCGCGGGTCGGTCTCCCCTCGCGCCAGCGCCTGCTCCACCAGCACGTCGATCGCGATGCCGTTCTCGGCGTGCATCATGATCAGGCCGCCGTTCTCGGCGGAGCGCTGCATGGCGCGCAGGATCTGGCCGTCGTCGGAGTAGAAGACGCCGGGGTAGGCCATGAACTGCTTGAAGGAGGTCACGCCCTCCTCCACCAGCAGGTCCATCTCCTTGAGCGTCTCCTGGTTCACATCGGAGACGATCATGTGGAAGCCGTAGTCGATCGCGCAGTTGCCCTCGGCCTTGGCGTGCCAGGCGTCGAGGCCTTCGCGGAGGCTGTGGCCGACGCTCTGTACCGCGAAGTCGACGATCGTGGTGGTGCCGCCCCAGGCGGCGGCCCGGGTGCCGGTCTCGAAGGTGTCGGAGGCGAAGGTGCCGCCGAAGGGCAGCTCCATGTGGGTGTGGGCGTCGACGCCACCGGGGATCACGTACTTCCCGGTGGCGTCGATGACACGCTCGGCACTGAAAGCCTCGGCCGCGGGCGTGCCGGAGGCGGCGAGGGCGGCGATGCGGCCGTCCTCGATCAGCACGTCGGCGTGGATCTCGTCGGACGCCGTGATGACGAGACCACCGCGGATGACGGTACGGCTGCTCATGGTCCCTCTCCTGCCAGAGTGAACGGTTCGGTCAGGGTGCGGTCAGCGGCGGGTAGGCGTCGGGACGGCGGTCGCGGTAGAACTGCCAGCGGTCGCGCACTTCCCGCAGCTTGGCCATGTCCAGGTCGCGGACGACGAGTTCGGTCTCCTTGTCGGAGGCCACCTCGCCCACGAACTGGGCCTCCGGGTCGACGAAGTAGGTCGTCCCGTAGAAGTCGTTGTCGCCCAGCTCCTCGACGCCGACCCGGTTGATCGCGCCGACGAAGTACTCGTTGGCGACGGCCGCCGCCGGCTGCTCCAACTGCCAGAGGTAGGCGGACAGTCCGCGCGAGGTGGCCGACGGGTTGAAGACGATCTCGGCGCCCGCGAGACCCAACGCCCGCCAGCCCTCGGGGAAGTGGCGGTCGTAGCAGATGTAGACGCCGATCTTCCCGACCTTCGTGTCGAAGATCGGCCAGCCGAGGTTGCCGGGACGGAAGTAGAACTTCTCCCAGAATCCCGGGACCTGGGGGATGTGGTGCTTGCGGTACTTGCCGAGGTACGAGCCGTCCGCGTCGATCACGGCCGCGGTGTTGTAGAGGACGCCGGGCTGCTCCTCCTCGTACATCGGCAGGATCAGGACGATGCCCAGTTCCTTGGCGAGCGCCTGGAAGCGCTTGACGATCGGCCCGTCGGGGATCTGCTCGGCGTACTCGTAGAACGCCTTGTCCTGGACCTGGCAGAAGTAGGGCCCGTAGAACAGCTCCTGGAAGCACAGCACCTGAGCACCCTGCGCGGCCGCGTCGCGGGCCGCCTGCTCGTGTACCTGGATCATGGATTCCTTGTCGCCCGTCCACGCTGTCTGGAAGAGGGCGGCGCGAATCACTCGGCTCATCGGGACCTCCGGTCGCTCGGTGTGCGAGAAGACTAGGAAGTCCGAAAACCGGCTTTGAGTTGCACGGTGTCACGTCTGAAGGCGTGCGGCGTGCCACGGTGTCACCCTCTCGTGGGCCCATGTTTCACCGCCGTTTTCCCAGGTCGTCGCATGTTTCACCCCTGTTGCGCGTCGTGCGCGAGGAGTGCGATGTGCACCGAGGCCGCCTGCTCGAAATCGTCGAGATCGACACCGAGCCGACCCTGTATGGCTTCCAGCCGGCGATACAGCGCGGGCCGGGAGACGTGGTGGAGCTGAGCCGTGCGGGACTTGTTGCGGCCGGTGGCCAGATAGGTCCGCAGCACGGACAGCAGATCGTCACCGGCCGAACACAGCAGCCCGTCCAGCTCCCGCTCGGCGAAGGACTGCACGTGCGGGTCGTCCCGCAGCAGCCGGATCAGCCCTCGCAGATGTACGTCCTTCAGGCGTACGACGGCCGGGAGGTCCAGGGCGTGCGCGGAGTCCGCCACGGCGTCGGCGACGTGCTGCGCCTCGCGCAGTCCAGCCGGTACGTCGTCCCAGGCGATGCGGGGATCGGCCGCGGCGACGACCGTGCGGACGGCCTCGGAGCGCAGCCGGGCCGCGAAGTTCGCCACGAGCACGGAGGCGTCCTGGTCCCGGGCCAGGCTCAGCAGCACGGCGGTGGCCTCCTCGGCGAGCTCGGCGACGAGGCCCGGCAGCCCCAACATCCGCAGGACACGCTCCAGTTGGGCGGGCTCGCCGTCCCGTACGACCAGCGGTACGAAGGTGCGCCGGTTGACGGGCAGTCCGGCGGCACGCGCGCGTGGCAGCAGCTGCCGTGCCGGTACGACACCGCTCACCAGGTCGGTCAGCAGGCTCTGCGCCGACTGTTCCTCCCAGGTGTGGGCGGAGTTGCCGCCCAGCATGCGGTGCAGGACGAGGGCCTCGGCGCCCCGGTCGGCGAGGAGCCGTCCGGTGGCGGTGTCCCCGCGGTACCCGCACAGCACGATCTGGCCCCACCGCTCCCCGCGTCCGCCCAGCTCGGCGCGGATCCAGCCGTCGCCCTCGGTGCCGCCGGCCTGCCGGGAGATCCGCTCCCAGTCGCGCAGCACGTCGTCCACGGCGGACCGCTCCCCCGCCGTGGCGAGGACGCGGTGCGCGAGGTTGGTGACGACGACCGGGCAGGCGCTGTGCTGGGCGACCTCGTCGAGGAGGCTCTGCAGCGGGGCGCCCGCGGTGATGAGTCCGGTCAGGGCGGTCCGTACGGACTCCGAGAGGCTGACGGCGGCGAACTTCCGCCGTACCAGCCGGGCCTGGACCTCCTCCGTCAGCTCCGCGAAGGGGAACGGCCGGTGGAGGACGACCATCGGCAGCCCGCAGCGCTCGGCGGCCCGGCGCATGACGTCCGGGGGCGCCGGAAAGGCACGCCCGAGGCCGAGCACCACGGCCGAGGCCTCCGCGCGGTGCAGGGACTGGATGTACTCGGCCTGCTTCTCCTCGTCGCCGGCGAGCAGCACGCCGGTGGTGAGGACCATCTCGCCGCCGCTGAGCATCACGCCCACGTCGGGCGCCTCGGCGACGTGCACCCAGCGCACCGGCCGGTCGAGCTGGGCCGCACCGGCCACCACCTCGGGCTCCCCGGCGAGGACCCGTTCCATGGTCAGCACCTGGCGCACGGACAGCGCCGGTTCGAGGCTCCCGAAGGTGGTGGTCATGACGGCAGTTCCCTTGCTCAGTCCACTACTGCGACAGGCTCCTCAGAGCGCGTTCGAGGATCGCGGCGCCCTCCTCGGCCTCGGCGACCGTGAGGGACAGCGGCGGCGCGATCCGCAGGGCGCTGGTGTTGTGGCCGCCGCCCTTGCCGATGAGCAGCCCCTCGGCGCGGGTCGCCTCCAGGACGGCGGACGCGGCCTGCGGGTCGGCCTCGTCGGTGCCGGGCTTGACCAGCTCGACGCCGAGCATCAGACCCCGGCCGCGCACCTCCCGTACGTGCGGAACCTGCGCGGCGACGGCCCGCAGCCGCTCGACGAGCAGTCCGCCGACGCGCCGGGCGTTGCCCTGGAGGTCGTGTTCCAGCAGGTAGTTGAGGTTGGCGAGGCCGGCGGCCATGGTGATCTGGGTGCCGCCGAAGGTCGAAATACTGTTGGAGTCGAGGCAGTTCATGATCTCGGCGCGGGCGACGACCCCGCCGATCGAGCTGCCGTTGCCGATGCCCTTGGCGAAGGTGAGGATGTCCGGCGGGCCGCTCTGGCCGTGTGCCTGCCAGCCCCAGAAGTTGTCGCCGGTGCGGCCCCAGCCGGTCTGCACCTCGTCGGCGATCCACAGGATGCCGCGCTCGGCGAGGACCTCGCGGAAGGCGGCGTACAGACCGTCGGGCGGGGAGGTGAAGCCGCCGACGCCCTGGATGGGCTCGGCGATCAGGGCCGCGGGCGGGCGGGTGTGGCCGAGGAGGTCCGTGAGGTCGTCGACGCAGGCCTCGATGAAGGCGTCGTCGCTGAGGTCGGCGTAGGGGCCGCGGGTGCGGACGCCGCCGTGGACGTACAGGGTCTGGAGCGGGGACAGGGAGGTCGGGGACCAGCCGCGGTTGCCGGTGATGCCGACCGCGCTGAAGGAGCGGCCGTGGTAGCTGTTGCGCATCGCCAGGATCGTGTTGCTGCGGCGGTAGGTGGTGGCGAGCAGGAGAGCCGTGTCGTTGGCCTCGGTGCCGGAGGTGGTGAAGAAGACGCGGGCGTCCGGGATGCCGCTCAACTGGGCGATGCGCTCGGCGAGTTCGACCATCGGGCGGTTGAGGTAGAGGGTGGACGAGTGGAGGATCCGTCCGGCCTGCTCGCTCACCGCCTTGGTGACCTCGGGCAGGGCGTGCGCGGTCATCGTCGTCAGGATGCCGCCGAAGAAGTCGAGGTACTTGTTGCCGTCCGAGTCCCAGACGTACCGGCCCTCGCCGTGCGTGATCTCGAGGGGGTCCTCGTAGTAGAGCGCCAGCCAGTCCGGCAGGACGGACCGATGACGTGCGTACAGGTCGCTCACGGCTGCACCAGCCCCTCGTAGGCGTCGGGTCGTCGGTCTCGGTAGAACGCCCACTGCTGGCGCACTTCCTCGATCAGGTCGAAGTCGAGGTCGCGGACGACGAGTTCCTCGCTCTTGTCGCTCGCCGTCTCGCCGACGAACTGACCGCGCGGGTCGACGAAGTAGCTCGTCCCGTAGAAGTCGTTGTCGCCGTACTCCTCCTGGCCGACGCGGTTGATGGCGGCGATGAAGTACTCGTTGGCGACGGCCGCGGCGGGCTGCTCCAGCTGCCACAGGTAGGCGGACAGGCCGCGTGAGGTGGCCGACGGGTTGTAGACCAACTGGGCGCCGTTGAGGCCGAGTTGCCGCCAGCCCTCGGGGAAGTGGCGGTCGTAGCAGATGTAGACGCCGACCTTGCCGACGGCGGTGTCGAAGACGGGCCAGCCGACGTTGCCGGGCTTGAAGTAGTACTTCTCCCAGAAGCCCTTGACCTGCGGGATGTGGTGCTTGCGGTACTTGCCGAGGTAGGTGCCGTCGGCGTCGATCACGGCGGCGGTGTTGTAGTAGAAGCCGGACTGCTCGACCTCGAAGACCGGGACGACGATCACCATGCCGGTCTCGCGCGCGAGTTCCTGCATACGAACGACGGTCGGCCCGTCGGGCACCGGTTCGGCCCAGCCGTAGTGCTCGGGTTCCTGGACCTGACAGAAGTAGGGCGCGTTGAACACTTCCTGGAACCCGATGATCTTCGCACCCTGGCGGGCCGCCTCGCGGGCGTGCTCCACGTGTTTCGCCACCATGGACTCGGTGTCGCCGGTCCAGGTGGCCTGGACCAGAGCGGCACGTACGACGTTGGCCATGAGCTGCTCCTTCGGCGGGACGTCAGAGCCTCTACGCCCGTAGACGACGGCCGTAGAGGGATGAACGTAAGCCTCCGGGAGAGCCTTGCCAAGACCATCGCCGTTAACCCGCGGAGTCGATCTCGTTTCGCACTCCTGTGGGTGAGCGGGGACTGTGTCAGGCGGCGAAACCGGCGACCCGGAGGGCGTGCACCAGGTCCCAGTGTCGCTCGTCCGACACTCCTCGCGCGGCTTCGAGCAGCAGCGGTACGAGGGCCGACGGGTCCGGCTCGGCGCTGCGGGCGGCCTCCTCGGGGGTGCGGACCCTGACGTACGCGTCGAGCAGCGCGCGCACCTCACGCCGGCGCCCCTCGGCGGCGAGCCCCAGCACGGCCCGGCCTATCTCGCCGGCGGGGCGGGCGACGCCCTGCCGCAGGATCTGCTCGCCGTCGGAGTCGCGCCCGGCCGCGACCAGCGCGTCCGCGGCCGCGACGAGCCGGTCGGCGGGCAGCGAGGCGGCCTCCCACAGCAGCGTCGCCCAGTCGGCGCCGAGCCCGGCCCGCTGCAGCTCGACGGCGAGCAGCGGGAACCGCACGGCGGGCCAGTAGGCGGCCTCGACGAGCAGGGCGTGCGCCTCGCCGCTTCGGCCCTCGGCACGCAGCCGCACGAGCCGCTCGACGGCCCCGGCGACCTCACGGGCCCCCTCCGCGTCCAGAGCCTCGACCACCGGCTCCGCCCGCTCGGGCGCCTCCGCGGCGCCGGCGAACCGGGCTCCGCGAGGGGTACGGCCGCCGTCGGCGGTGGACGCGGGGAGGACTGCCAGGGCAGTCGGGGGTACGACGACGGGCGCGGCGTCCTCCTCGGCCATCCCGGCGAAACGGGCACTGCCCCGGCGCTTGCGCTTCTTGGGGGCGGGGGGTTCGGGGGCGGGGTCGGGTTGCACAGGGGCGGACTCAGCGGCGGTGGTGTGCTGCGGGGCCGACGGAGCCGCGGTGGTTTGGCGCGGTGCGGGGTGCTCGGAGGCCGTCGAGACCGCGGCGCCGTACTGCGGCGCGGGCCGTTCCGACACCGGATGAGCGGGGGCCGGGTACCGCGGTGCCGGGGCGGAGGGGTGGAGCGTGCGGCCGGACGCCGTGGAGTGCGGGGCGCCCTGGAACTCCGGGGCGACGGGCTGGGGCTCGCCCGGAGCCGCCGTCTCGAAGGGGCCGCGCCACGCGGCCGAGGGCTCCTGTCCGCCCCGTGCGCGCGAGTTCTCCGGCCCGCGCCGCACGTTCGCCGCGCCTTGGCCGTACGAATCGATCGGCGCCCGCGATTGCCGGCCCCCTGTCTCGTACTCACCTCGCGCCCCGCTGGCGGCCGCCGGGTCGTCGGGGCCGTGCCGCTGGGGGAAGCCGGTGTCGGGTCCGCCCCTCCGGAACGCTCCCCCTTCGGCGGTCGGCGCCTCGATCTCCTCGTACTCCCGGTCGATCCGGTAGACCGCTCCCCCGCTGAGCCGGCCCCGTCGTGTCGTCGTCATCTGTTCGCCGGTCGGCCTGCGGTCCAACTCGGCTATCCGGCCGCGGAGTTCGGCGCAGCGGGCGGTGGCGCGTTCGTGGTCGTCGTGGGCCCAGGCCAGGTCGAGGCGGATGGTGTCGGCCTGCTGCTGTGTGGTCGCGGAGGCGAGCATGCGGGCCAGTTCCGCCTGGCGTTCGGCGGCGTAGCGCTGTTCGCGGAGCATGACGTCGAGACGGTCGCCGAGGGCGTCCCGGGCGCCGGGGCGGGCGTCGTACGCGGTGAGCGCTGCCGTGTGCATGGGGCGGACCCGGGTCAGTTCCTCGGCGACGAAGGCCGGACCGTATTCCGCGGTGAGGTCCTGCAGCAGCGCCTCCACCACGTCCCAGGGCGGCACTTCACGCCCTTCGAGACAGGCCCGCATGCCGTCCGGATCGCGCTGCCAGAACACCGCGCACCAGCCGCCGCCCTGGTCCAGGCGCGCCAGCAGGCCATTCAGGTAGTTCGCGAACTCCCGCACCCGACCCGGGAGTTGATCCACAGCCATCGCCCAACTCCCGCCAGACCGGAGCACTCCGCTTCCGTAGGCAACACCAGTCGTGTTACGGGGTTGCTACGGGGAGTTTTCGACGGGCGTGCAGACACGTCATTGCGCGATCTTGACCGATGTGCGGCCGATCACGCGAGCAGTGGCGCGCAGCGCTCCACCAGGTCGTCCATCGACAGACCCAGCGTCCGGGCCAGCGCGGCCACCGTGAAGAAGGCCGGCGTCGGGGCCCGACCGGTCTCGATCTTGCGCAGCGTCTCCGCGGAGATGCCCGCCGCGGCCGCCACGTCCGTCATGCTCCGTCCGCCGCGGGCCTCGCGCAGCAGCCGGCCGAGCTGCTCGCCGCGTTCGCGTTCTTCCGGGGTGAGAGGGGTGCGCACCATGCCGCCATTCTAATCCCGGATTTCAATCCGGTCTAACAACCCGGTATATTAATTGGCATGGTGGAACTGAAGACGGACACATCGATCGACGCCATGTACGAGGCGGGCCAGGTGGTCGGGCGTGCGCTCACGGCCGTGCAGAAGGCCGCTGACGTGGGCGTTTCTCTGCTGGAGCTGGACGAGGTGGCACGCGAGGTGCTGCGCGGGGCGGGAGCCGGCTCGCCCTTCCTCGGCTACCGTCCCTCCTTCGCGCCCACGCCCTTCCCGGCCGTCATCTGTGCCTCGGTGAACGACGCGATCGTGCACGGCATCCCGACCCGCTACCGGCTGCGCGACGGCGACCTGGTCTCCATCGACTGCGGCGCCGAACTGGGCGGCTGGGCGGGCGACTCGGCGATCAGCTTCACGGTCGGCGAGCCGCGCCCGGCGGACGTACGGCTCATCGAGACCGCCGAGCGGGCCCTCGCGGCCGCCGTCGACGCGGCGGTCGTCGGCAACCGCGTCGGCGACATCGCGCACGCGATCGGCACGGTGTGCCGGGACGCGGGCTACGGCATCCCGGAGGGCTTCGGCGGACATGGCATCGGGCGCCGTATGCACGAGGACCCGGGCGTCCCGAACGAGGGCCGGCCCGGCCGGGGTTACCCGCTGCGGCACGGCATGGCCCTGGCGATCGAGCCGATGCTGATGGCGAGCGGGCGGGACGGCTATCACGCGGCGGCGGACGGCTGGACGCTCCGGACGGACGACGGTTCGCGGGCGGCGCATGTGGAGCACACGGTGGCGATCACGGAGAGCGGGCCGAGGATCCTGACGGCACGCTGAGCGAGGCCACGGTGCGCTGTCGGCCTGCCTGCCCGATCATCGGGGGCTCGGGGGGCGCACGTGGGGTTCAAGCGGCTGTTCGGGATCCGGGATCCGGAAGACAGGGGTGTCCGGACCAGCTGGAAGTCACCTTCCAGACCAACGCCGTGGGCGCCCTGGTCCATGTCCGGCGCGCCGCTCCCCACGAGGTCGGTCACGCCGACTGGGGCGTGCGGGTACGCAAGGTGCTGGAGGAGCTCGTACTCATCGAGTCCCTCTGACGGCCCGGGTCCGTCCGCTGGAGGTGCTGCCCACCGGGGTTCGTGCGAAGGTGTTCTACGAACGCGCGCCCAAGGTGTGATCCGCTCGCGCACGGGTTACCCGACTCCGGCATGTCGATCAGCGAGGGCGTCCCCGGCCCGCGCAGGGACGCCGGATGGGACAGCCATGACCAGCGGCTTCAGCGGACCCGAGGGCTACGACCCCTTCGGTGAATTCCTCGCCCGATTCTTCGGCGGACCACGCCCCGGCCCGCGGCAGATAGACATCGGACGGCTGCTCAGCCAGCCGGCCCGGGAACTCGTGCGCGGCGCCGCCCAGTACGCCGCCGAGCACGGCAGTCGCGACCTCGACACCCAGCACCTGCTGCGCGCCGCCCTGACCAGCGAGCCGACCCGGAGTCTGCTCAGCCGCGCCGGCGCCGACCCGGACTCCCTGGCGTCGGAGATCGACGAGCGGTCCGGCCCGGTCCAGCACACGCCCGAGGAGGCGCCACCGCCCACCTCGCTCTCGCTCACCCCGGCCGTCAAGCGCGCCCTGCTGGACGCGCACGACCTGGCGCGGGCGAGCGGCGCGGGCTACATCGGCCCCGAGCATGTGCTCAGCGCCCTGGCCGCGAACCCCGACTCGGCCGCCGGGCACATCCTGAACTCGGCCCGCTTCGCGCCCACCGGCCCGCCCGAGGCCCCGGACACCGCGCCGGGCGGCCGCACCGAGCAGGCGCGCGCCACGGGCACGCCCACCCTCGACAAGTACGGCCGTGATCTCACCGACCTGGCCCGGGAGGGCCGTATCGACCCGGTGATCGGGCGGGACGACGAGATCGAGCAGACCATCGAGGTGCTCTCCCGCCGCGGCAAGAACAACCCGGTGCTGATCGGGGACGCGGGCGTCGGCAAGACCGCCATCGTGGAGGGGCTGGCCCAGCGGATCGCCGACGGGGACGTGCCCGACGTGCTGACCGGGCGGCGCGTGGTCGCCCTCGACCTGACCGGCGTGGTCGCGGGCACCCGCTACCGCGGCGACTTCGAGGAGCGGCTCAACAACATCGTCGGCGAGATCCGCGCCCACTCCGACCAGCTCATCGTCTTCATCGACGAGCTGCACACCGTCGTCGGCGCGGGCGGAGGCGGCGAGGGCGGTGCGATGGACGCCGGGAACATCCTCAAGCCGGCGCTGGCCCGCGGCGAGCTGCACATCGTCGGTGCCACCACGCTGGAGGAGTTCCGCCGGATCGAGAAGGACGCGGCACTCGCCCGCCGCTTCCAGCCGATCCTCGTCCCCGAGCCGTCCGTCGCGGACACCATCGAGATCCTGCGCGGCCTGCGCGACCGTTACGAGGCCCACCACCAGGTCCGTTACACCGACGAGGCGCTGGTTGCCGCCGTCGAGCTGTCCGACCGCTATCTCACCGACCGCCGCCTGCCCGACAAGGCCATCGACCTCATCGACCAGGCCGGGGCCCGGGTACGGCTGCGGGCGCGGACCAAGGGCACGGACGTACGGGCCATGGAGCGCGAGATCGGACAGCTGACCTGCGACAAGGACCAGGCGGTCGCGGACGAGCAGTACGAGAGGGCCACCCAACTACGGGATCAGATCACCGAGTTGAAGCAGCGGATCGCCGAGGCCGGCGGGGAGGACAAGGCCGACGAGGGCCAGGATCTCGCGGTCACCGCCGAGGCGATCGCCGAGGTGGTCTCGCGGCAGACCGGCATCCCGGTCGCCAGCCTCACCCAGGAGGAGAAGGAGAAGCTGCTCGGCCTGGAGGAGCACCTCCACGAGCGGGTCGTGGGCCAGGACGAGGCCGTGAGCGTGGTCGCCGAGGCGGTCCTGCGCTCCCGCGCCGGGCTCGCCAGCCCCGACCGGCCGATCGGCAGCTTCCTGTTCCTCGGCCCGACCGGCGTCGGCAAGACCGAGCTGGCCCGCGCGCTCGCCGAGGCCCTGTTCGGCAGCGAGGAGCGCATGGTCCGCCTGGACATGAGCGAGTACCAGGAACGGCACACCGTCAGCCGCCTGGTCGGCGCCCCGCCCGGATACGTCGGCCACGAGGAGGCGGGCCAGCTCACCGAGGTCGTGCGCCGGCACCCGTACTCGCTGCTCCTCCTGGACGAGGTCGAGAAGGCGCACCCGGACGTCTTCAACATCCTGCTCCAGGTCCTGGACGACGGCCGGCTGACCGACTCCCAGGGCCGCACGGTCGACTTCACCAACACGGTGATCGTCATGACCAGCAACCTCGGCTCCGAGGCGATCAGCCGCCGGGGCGCGGGCATCGGCTTCGGCGCGGGCGGCACGGACGCGGACGAGGAGGCCCGCCGCGAGCAGATCCTCCGGCCGCTGCGGGACCACTTCCGACCGGAGTTCCTGAACCGCATCGACGAGATCGTGGTCTTCCGCCAGCTGACGACGGATCAACTACGGCAGATCACCGACCTGTTGCTGGAGAAGACGCGGCGGCTGCTGCACGCCCAGGGCATCACGGTCGACTTCACGGACGCGGCGGTGGACTGGCTGGCCGAGCGAGGCTTCCAACCGGAGTACGGCGCCCGCCCCCTGCGCCGCACCATCCAGCGGGAGGTGGACAACCAACTGTCCCGGCAACTGCTGGACGGCACGATCGCGGAGGGCGGCACGGTGACGGTGGATGTGGAGGAGGGGCGCCTCGTTTTCAGGAAGTAGGGTTCACGACTTCACGGCGTGGGGTTCACGACCATCGCCGAACCCCCGCCTCGCCGCACCGTCTCCGCCGCGGCCAGCCACTTCCCGTCCGGCAGCCGCTGCACGCCCGTCGCCGCCCCGATCTCGGGATTCAGCGAGAACGAGTGCCCGATGGCCTCCAGCTGGGACCTCAAGTCGCTGTTGTACAGGCCGGGTTCGAGCTCCGTCTTCGCCGCGTTGCGCTGGCTGGCGCGCGGCGCGGCGATCGCGTCGACCAACGGCAGATGACGGTCGAGGAACTCGGTCAGCACCTGCAGCACGGTCGTGATGATGGTCGCCCCGCCCGGCGAACCGACGGCCACCACCGGCTTGTTGTGCTGGTCGAGGACGATCGTCGGCGAGATCGACGACCGCGGCCGCTTCCCGGGACCCGGCAGGTTCGGGTCGTGCACGGCGGGGTTCGCCGGCGTGAACGAGAAGTCCGTCAGCTCGTTGTTGAGCAGGAACCCGCGTCCGGGCACGGTGATCGCGCTGCCGCCGGTCTGCTCGATGGTCAGCGTGTAGGACACGACATTGCCCCACTTGTCGGCGACCGTCAGATGGGTCGTGTTCTCGCCCTCGTACGTCGTGGGAGCCGCCGTACCGCCCGACGCGCACGCCGCCGGATTGCGCGGATCGCCCGGCGCCACGGGACTGGTCAGCACCGCGTCGTCCTTGATCAGGCAGGCCCGCGAGTCGGCGTACTTCTGCGACAGCAGTTCCTTCGTCGGTACGTCCTCGAAGGCGGGGTCCCCGACCCAGCGCCCCCGGTCCGCGAACGCGATCCGGCTGGCCTCGATGTAGTGGTGCAGGTACTGGACCTCGCCGGCCTTGGAAAGGTCCGTGTTCTCAAGGATGTTGAGCGCCTCGCCGACGGTCGTGCCGCCCGAGGACGAGGGCGCGATCGAGTACACCTTCAGGCCGCGGTACCCCGTCTCGGTGGGCGCCTGGAGCTTCGCCCCGTACGCGGCCAGGTCCGCGTCGGACAGCTTGCCCGGCCGCGCGTTCCAGCCCGAACTCGCGTCCACCGGCGGATTGTTCACCGTGTTCACGATGTCGTCGCCGAGGTCGCCGTGGTAGATCGCGCCGACGCCCTTCTTGCCCAACTCCTCGTAGGTGCGGGCGAGATCGGGGTTCTTGAACGTCGAGCCGACCACGGGCAGCTGCCCGCCCGGCAGGAACAGCTTCGCCGTGTCCGGGAAGTACCGGAAGCGCGTCTCGTTGGACGCGGTCTGCGTGCGGAAGGTGTCGTCGACGGTGAAGCCGTCGCGGGCGATCCGCTCGGCCGGCCTCAGCACCGAACCGAGTCCCCTGCTCCCCCATTTGTCGAGCGCCGTCTGCCAGGTGGCGGGCGTGCCCGGGGTGCCGACGCTCAGGCCGCTGCTGACGGCGTCGGCGAAGGCGAGCGGCTTGCCGTTCTCCACGAAGAGGTTGGAGTCGGCGGTCAGGGGCGCTCTCTCGCGGCCGTCGATCGTGTGCACCGTACGGGACTTGGCGTCGTAGTAGACGAAGTAGCCGCCGCCTCCGATACCCGAGGAGTAGGGCTCGGTGACGCCGAGGGCGGCCGCCGTGGCGACGGCGGCGTCGACCGCGTTGCCGCCCTTCCGCAGCACCTCGATACCGGCGGCGGAGGCGTCCGCGTCTACGCTGGCGACCGCGCCGCCGTAGCCGACGGCGACCGGCACTTTCGCTGCGGCCGTACTCCCCGAGGACGGTGGCGCCGCCGCCCCCACCGAAACCACGGCGGCCGATACCGCCAGGACCGACAGTTTCCGCGCGACAGGGCGACGCATCCGTACCTCCAGTCCAGGACCGTCCGCGCAGCGTAACCACATCACCGGAGCCCCGACAGACCCAATCCGGGCAGCTGTCATACGAATGCCACAGATCGAACACCGGTACGTACCAGCCATCTCGGCCCGCTAGCATGCGCGCCCATGAATGACGACGTGCGCAACATCGTCCTGGGCGTGGTCGCGGCCGGCCTCAGCGCCACCCTCGGCTGGCTGGCCCGTACCTACCTGTGGAAGCGGAAGCTCCGCCGCAAGCAGGCGTTCTTCGGGCTGCCCGACAACTCCGAGTCGCTGCTCGTCGTCAACCGCGACGCCAGCAGCCCCGATCTCGCGGTGCACCGCTACGACGTGTTCGCACTGCTGGAGCTCTCCGCGCTCATCAAGGACTGCGGGGCGCATGCCGAGGTGATCACACAGGACATGGCCCGGCAGGGCTTCGGCGAGCGCACGGAGTTCTGTGTGGGCGGGCCGAGTTCGAACCGGCGCATGGCCGCCCATATGAACGCCATGCTGCCGGGGGTCCGGGTGAACAACGATCCGGAATCGGGTGCGGACTGGCTGGCGTTCCAGATCGGCAGTGAGCGCTACCGCGTGGAGAAGGGCGTCTCCGAACACGTGCTGCTGGCCCGCCTCACGGCCGGGCAACCCGGCCTGTCCCGGCCGGTGTTCCTGTTCTGCGGCCAGACCGCGATCACCAACCAGGCCGCCACCCGCTACCTCGCCCGCAACCACGAGCGCCTCGCCCGCAAGTACGGAAACAACGGGTTCGTGCTGCTGCTGAAGGTGGTCAACTCGCAGGCGTACGGCCCGGATGTCGCCGAACTCGTCGCGGACGTGACGCGGGCGGCACAGGCCCCGCTCCCGACGCCCGCGGCTCCCCGTAACTCCCACCGCTCGTCCTGAATTCATTCACATGACAACAATCGTTACTCGCACGTAACTTACCGACGGGTTACTTGCGGTAAGAGGTCGCGGTTACCGTCTGGTCACTTTGCACTTACACGAGTGAGGAGTGACCCGTGGGACTTCATCGCAAGGCCCTGCGTACGTCCGCCGTGGGCGCCGTGTCCGCGACCCTGATCGCCGGTGGCGCCTTCGGGCTCGCCCCCACCGCCCAGGCGGCCGACGCCGTCCGCTTCGTCGACATCTCCGGCGACGGCGGCACCGTGCTCAAGGCGAACGTCATCACGCCCGCGGGCGCCGACGGCACCCGGCACTACCCGCTGCTCGTGCTGCCCACGAGCTGGGGCCTGCCCCAGGTCGAGTACCTCGCGCAGGCCCAGAAGCTCGCCGACTCCGGCTATGTCGTGGTCAGTTACAACGTCCGCGGCTTCTGGCAGTCGGGCGGGGAGATAGAAGTGGCGGGCCCTCCCGATATGGCCGACGCCTCCAAGGTCATCGACTGGGCGCTCGCCAACACCCCCGCGGACGCACAGCACATCGGCATGGCGGGCGTCTCGTACGGCGCCGGCATCAGCCTGCTCGCGGCCGCACACGACAAGCGCATCAAGGCGGTCGCCTCGCTCAGCGGCTGGGCCGACCTGATCGACTCGATCTACTCGGGCCGCACCCAGCACGTCCAGGCGGCCGGGCTGCTGGACGGCGCGAGCCTGGTCACCGGCCGGCAGAGCGCCGAACTCCGGCAGATCTTCGACGACTTCTACGCCTCCAACCTGTCCAAGGAACAGGACATGATCAATTGGGGGAAGAAACGTTCGGCCGCTACATACGTGGATCAAATCAACAAGAACGGCGCCGCGGTCATGATGGCCAACGCGTGGGGCGACACGATCTTCCCGCCCAACCAGTACGCGGACTTCTACGAGAAGCTGACCGGCCCGAAGAGACTGGAGTTCCGCCCCGGCGACCACGCGACCGCCGAGCTGACCGGCCTGTTCGGGCTGCCCAACGACGTGTGGACGGACACCGAGCGCTGGTTCGACCACTACCTCAAGGGCGAGGACAACGGCATCGACCGCGAGGAGCCGGTCCAGCTCAAGTCCCGTTCCACCGGCGGCTACGAGGGCTACCCGGACTGGAAGTCGGTGGGCGCGACCCGAAAGAAGCTCGCCCTCGCCGGCACGACCACGATCCACGCCAACGTCGACTCCGGGGCGGACGGCGGGATCGTCTTCCTGTCCAGCATCCTCGACCAGGTGGCCCAGCTGCCCCCGGTCGCCTCGATCCCCCTGCTCCCCCGCCGCTGGGCCGCCGTGTGGCAGTCGGAGAAGTACGCCACGGCCCAACAGGTGCGCGGCACCGCCAAGTTGCACACGACGCTCACTCCTACCAAGGAGAGCGGCACCCTCGTCGCCTACCTGTACGACGTGGGGCCGCTCGGCCTCGGCAAGCTGGTCAGCAACGCGCCGTACACCTTCCACGGGCGTACGCCCGGAAAGCCGTTCGACGTCGACCTGGAGCTGTACTCCACGGCCTACGACGTCCCGGCAGGGCACCGACTCGCCCTGGTCGTCGACACGGTCGACCCGCTCTACATCGAGCACAACCCGTCCGGCGCGCAGCTGACCTTCTCCTCGCCGGCGGACGACCCGTCGTACGTGTCGATTCCGCTGCGCGAGCAGTGATCTCCGGCTGCCGCCGGGCGGGTACGGCTCTGTGACCGTCGCCCCCTACTGCCTCGGGGCCGTAGGGGGTACCCCGCTCCCCCCGCTCAATGTTTGAGGATCTTGGACAGGAAGTCCCTGGCACGCTCGCTGCGCGGTGCGGTGAAGAACTCCTCCGGGGTCCGGTCCTCGACGATGCGGCCGTCGGCCATGAAGACGACGCGGCCCGCGGCCGAGCGGGCGAAGCCCATCTCGTGCGTGACGACCACCATCGTCATGCCGTCCTCGGCGAGTTGGCGCATGACCTCCAGCACCTCGTTGATCATCTCCGGGTCGAGCGCGGAGGTCGGCTCGTCGAACAGGAGGGCCTTGGGCTCCATGGCCAGGGCGCGGGCGATGGCCACGCTCCCCCAGTGCCTGAAGGGCCTGGGGGCAGCCCCAGCTGCCGGCCGCCGGAGAGCTGGGCGGGGAACTTGGGCGCCTGGTCGGCGAGTCCGACCCGGTCCAGGAGGTCGCGGGAGCGCCGGTCGGCCTCCTCCTTCCTGCGGCCGCGGACCAGCCGCGCGAGCGCCTTGCCCTCCTCCGGGAGCGGCTGTCCGTCGAGCAGGATCGAGCCGGACGCGATGGTCTCCAGCCGGTTGATCGTCCTGCACAGGGTGGACTTGCCCGACCCGGACGGGCCGATGACGACGACCACCTCCCCCTTGCCGACGGTGAGGTCGATGTCCTGCAGGACATGCAGCTCCCCGTAGTACTTGTTGACGTCACGCAGCTCGATCAACGGATCGACGGCCATTCGCAGCCCTACTCACTCTCAGCTGTGTCGTGGTTGCCGCAAACTATCCAGACAAGACTGGAGTTAATACACGACACGCACTTTTCGGGCATTAGCCGTATTTAAGCCGAACCATGAGTCACACAAGCCCCACCGATCACGCCTCGGCGACCTCGGCGTACAGCTGCGAGAGCTCGGGCACCCCGCTCTCGGCCCACTCGTGGCCAGAGGTCACGACGTCGAACTCGCGCCCCGAGGCGAGCTTCACGACGGGCTGACCGTCCGGCCAGATCTCCCAGACGGCACCCGGCACGGTGCGCACGATCACGGTGCCGAGGTACAGACCGGCGTCGTTGCCCAGCCAGTGCGCCGTCTCCTCGTCGCCGCGCCAGCGCGGCAGCAGTTGGTCGAGCGCCTCCAAGGAGGCGGCGGAGTCGTCGAGTTGGACGCCGTCGCGGCCGGCCTGGGAGCGCAGCAGCTCGCACTCGGAGAGGAGTTCGGCGATGCCCTCCGCGTCACGCACCGGGGGGCTGTCGCGACGCCTGCCGAGGAAAGGGATGTTCATACCTTCAGCGTCGCATCGACCACCGCCCTCGCACCACAGGCGCGCGCATGCCCTTGCCAAGGTTATTCATCTTCCGTAGAGTTCATCGGGTCATGAGTTCAACGTCTGTTGACTTCGACGCGGAGAGGCTGGGACCCGTGCAGAAGATCCCCTTCCAGGTGAACGAGGGCGGGCTCGTCGCACTGCTGCCGAACGGGCACGTCGAGTTCCTCGCCGCCTCGGCGCGGGAGCTGATCGAGCGCCACAACTCCGGACTGCCGGTGTCCGCCGAGGAGTTGATGACGTACGCGGTCACCGATCCGCTGGTGACGCTGGACCGCTTCCATCTGCCGGCGCCGGCGATCGCGTTCGTCGAGACCACGAACCTGTGCAACCTGCGCTGCAAGCACTGCTACGCGGACTCCGCGCTGAAGCGGCCGGACGAGATGTCCACCCCGGCGATCAAGTCGTTGCTCGACGACTTCGCCGAACTGGGCGTGCTCCAGGTGTTCCTGACGGGTGGTGAGATCTTCTCGCACCGGGACGCGGTCGAGATCATCCGGCATGCCCGCGGCAAGCCGTTCAGCACGCAGATCTTCACCAACGGGCTGCTGGTGACCGAGGAGCGGCTCGCGGCGATCCCGCCGGGCCAGTCCTTCTTCATCAGCTTCGACACGGCCGACCCGGAGCGGACGGTGCGCGGCCGGATGGACTTCCCGAAGCTGGAGCGCGCCTTCGAGGCGATGCGCCGGCACGGGCATGTCTTCCGTACGGCGATCTCGGTGCACCGGGGCAACATCCGGGACGCCGAGGAGATCTTCGACTGGTGTGCCGAGCGCGGGTATCCGCGGCCGCAGTGGCTGGAGACGCATCCGGTGGGCCGGGCGCTGCTGCACCCGGACATGCTGCTGCGGCCCGAGGACGTGGACGAGGTGTTCGACGTCTACCGGCGCTGCATGGAGCGGTATTCCAGCGCGCCGGGCGACCTGGCCGCGGAGGCGGCGGAGAGCGCCGGGCAGCCTGCGCCGCGGGCCGCGGACGAGATCCGCGGCGTGGACACGATCCAGTTCTGCCAGCGGCTGGAGCGGGCCGTCGGCCAGGAGAAGTGCGGGCGTTCGGTCGTCTACGTCAACAGCCGCGGGGACGTGTACCCGTGCAGCAACTGCATGTCGGGACAGCTCTATCAGGCCGGGAACGTCACCCGGCGGCCGTTCGCGGAGATCTGGGAGTCCGGGTTCGACGAGTTCCGTGACTTCCGCTTCGAGGACCACTCGGTGTGCGGGAGCTGCCCGGTGGCGCGGGAGGACATCTGGTGCCAGTTCCGGTGCCCGCCGCTGGCCCGCAACCTCACCGGGGATCCGAGGGGCTGCGGCGCCACCGAGTACCTCCAGGAGTTCATGCTGCGCGCCGGCCGCTACTGGCGGGAGCGCAAGCAGAGGGACGTACACCTGACGCTCACCCCGCGCTAAGCGGACCTGGTGAAGTCGGCTGCGGTACGGCAGCGCCGCCAAGGGGCGCGGGGAACTGCGCGACCAGCCACGACGGCGCCGCAGACGAACGACGACACATCGCCGCACATCCAGCGGAGCGCTTAGGCGCCGTCCCGCGCCCGGCGAACCGGCCGGGCCCCATCGCCCCCGCTCCCGACGACGTGGGCGGGCCCCCACCCGGGTGGCGGCGCAGGCCGTCGCCCCTCAGTGAAGGGAACAACGTCATGCCGGAAGAGAAGAAGGTCATCCGCATCCATCTGGAGCCGGGGCAGGAGGGCGTGACCCTGAGCGCCGTCGGCGCCGCCTCCGCCACCGCGCCCGCCGAGACGCTCGTGGAGGCCACCAACATCACCGAGGCCACGGTCATCGAGGTCGAGGTCTGACCAACGCCCGTGCCGACAGGAACCGGAGCGGAGCAACACCTCCAGGGCCCGTAGAGGGACGGGTCCGAGGAGTGCGCGGTCTGCAACGAGCCCCCCGGATGAGGCGAGCAGAGCGCCGCACGGCCTTCCCGGCCCGTGAGGGACGGGCCGGGAAGGGCCGGGAAGGGCCGGGCCCGAACCAGGTGTGAGGAGACGAGGTCGCGATGAGCAAGACGGTTGCTTCAGCCGGCACCACCGCCGTGCGCCCCGGCACAGGGCTCGCGCGGCTGCTCCGGGAGAACCCCGCGCTGCGGATCGGCCAGGACGACTACAACATCAACGTGACCGCCAACTACGGCGAGCGGCTCACGCCCGCCGAGGTCGGCGACGCCCTGCGCGAGCACCCGGGAGCGGGCCGGCCCGCGCATCTCTACTTCCATGTGCCGCTGTGCGCGTACATCTGCCACTTCTGCAACTACGTCAAGCGCAAGGTGCCGGGCGGCGCGGAGGGCGAGCGCGCGACGCGGCTGTGGACCGACCTGCTGCTCGACGAGTCGGGGCGCCGGCTCGCGCACGAGCCCTGGCTGGCCGACGCTTCGATCGAGTCCGTCTATCTCGGCGGCGGAACCGCCTCGTTACTCGGCAGCGAGCAACTGGAGCGTCTGGTACGGCACATGAGGGAGCGTTACTCGCTGACCGGCGACTGCGAGATCTCCCTCGAGGGCAACCCCGACAACTTCCTGCGCGACGAGCTCGCCGAGGCCTGCGCGATCGGCTTCAACCGGTTCAGCGTCGGCGTGCAGTCCCTGCAGAGCGAGGTCAACGCGTTCGCGGGGCGCGGCCACGACGCGGCCATGTCGATCAGGGCCATCGAGAAACTGCGGGCCACCGGAAAGCCGTTCAACGTCGACATGATGTTCGGGCTGCCCCACCAGACGCCCGCGAAGGTCGCCGACGACATCCGCTGTCTGATCGACCACGGCGTCCCCACCATCACCATCTACCGGCTGCGCAACGCGGACCGCGCGAAGATGGGCATCGGCAACCGGGCCCTGTGGAACGTGGAGAGCGTCCGCGACCGGCTGCGCGAGGAACACCGCTTCCCCGGCCTCGACGAGACCTACGCGATGCGCGAGGCCATCGTCGAACTGCTGCTGGACGCCGGCTACCACCCGAGCCCCTGCGGCTGGTGGAACCGGCCCGGCGTCTACCCGGACGGCAACATCCCGCGCGTCTCCCGCAACAAGTGGCAGCGCCACGACTCGATGATCGCGTACGGCCCCGGGGCGTACGGCTGGCTCACCCGCGACGACGACACGGTGGTCCAGACCCACAACATCGCCGACATCAGCGGCTACGCACGCCGGTTGCAGGAGGGGCCCGGGCTGCCGCTGGCCTTCGGACGCCGGCTCGCGGGCCTTGAGGCGATCGGCCTCGTGCTGGGCTTCAACTTCAAGGCCAACCAGCCCATCGACGCGGGGCGCTTCCGCCGCCGCTTCGGGGTGGAGCTGTTCCAGGACGAGCCGTTCGCCTCGGTCTTCGCCGAGCTGCTGGAGCGCGGGCTGGTCGAGCCGGTGCCCGGCGAGCCGGAGAGCGTGATACCGACGCTGGACGGCGAGGCGCTGCACGAGGAGATCATCAGCGTCTACTTCCACCAGCGCGTCGGCAGTTTCGCCGACGCCGTCTGCCGGAGGTGAGCCGGTGACCACCGTCCACCGCCACCTCCGGTGGCACAGGGACCGGGGCGGGACCGCCTACCGCACGAGGCGGTCCTTCCCCGCGACACCCGCGAACGCCACCGTGGTGCTCGCGGGCCCCGGAAGCGTCTCGGCCCTCGACGGCGAGGGCCGAGACGACCGGCTCCTGCGGGACCTGACGGAGCGTCTGGTCGTGGGCGGAGCACAGGTCCTGGACTGCGACATGCCCGCTCGCGACCCCAAGTCGCCCGCCACCGAGGAGGACCGGCGGGTGCGCTGCGAGCGGCTCGGCCAACTCCTCGATTCCAGCCGCCACTTGGCGACCGGCCCGCTCTCCCTGATCGGCTTCTCGCTCGGCGGCCAGGCGTTGTTGCGACTCCTGGAGTCCGGCGCGCCGCCGCGCGCCGACCGGGTGGTCCTGGTGGGCACGGTGGTCGAGGAGGACGTCTTCATGACCTCCCGGATCCCGGCCGTCGAGCTCGTGTACGGCGGTCACGACCTGGTCGGCTACCTCGCCGACGCCTCCGACGACAAGCTGCCGCCCGCCGTCTTCGACCCGGGCATGTACGCCGACTGGTCCGCCCGCCATGTCATCGGCACCCACACCCCCGCCGTCCGGGTCCATGTGCTCGAAGGGCTCGGCCACACCCTCCACCCGTGCGGCACCGGCCCGGCCCGAGACCCGCTCACGGCGCTCACCTCGCTGGTGGGGGCCGAATGGTGACGAACCGTCAGCAGTGTCGCACTGGTCCGACCCCCCGCCATCGGTAATCCGCCCGACCCAGTCGCCCGAAGGAAAGAGGACCACATGTCCGCCAGCGAGACGCTCTCCAGTCGGCGTTTCGACAAGATCGCCGGCAACTTCGCGACCAGCGAGGTGCACCGGTCGAGCCCGACGATGGAGGCCCTGCACGAGACGCTGGGCCCGCAGACCGGTGCCGAGATCTGCGACGTCGCCTGCGGCGCGGGTCATCTCGCGCTGTCCTTCGCCGACGAGTACCCGTCCCGGCTCGTCGGTGTGGACCCCGCGCCGTCCATGCTGGAGTCTTTCCGCCGGCTCGCGGCCGACCGGTCCATGACAGTGGAGACCGCGCAGGCCGCGGCCGAGGAACTCCCCTTCCCCGACGGCTCGTTCGACCTGGTCGTCTCCCGGCTCGCACCCCACCACTTCCAGGACATGCCCAAGGCGATCGGCGAGATGGCCCGGCTGCTGCGCCCCGGCGGCCGGCTCGCCGTCATCGACCTGGAGGGGCACGAGGACCCGGAGACCGACGCGCTCAACCACGAGCTGGAGGTCCTGCACGACCCGACCCATGTGCGCAGCTACACCCTCACGGAGTGGATCGCCTTCCTGCAGGGCGCCGGACTGAACGTCCCGGTGGCCCGCGGCCGGCAGGCCGAGAGCCGCACCGGGGTGCCGGTGAAGCGCTGGTGCGAGATCGCCTCCTCCGGCGCCGAGGCCGAGCGGGCGATCCGCCGCCGGCTGGCCGAGGCACCCGAGGCACAGCGTGCGGCACTGGGCATCCGGCAGGACGGCGAGGAGTTCCTCATCCCCGTGCGCACCTGCATGCTGATCGGCGTCAAGCCGCTGGGCGGGGTGCGCTGAGATGCCGGTGATCAGGCTCTACTCCCCCGCCGAGAGCCCCGGCGCCACCGCCCTGGCCCAACTGGCCGACGCGGTGACGGAGTTGCTCGGTCTGCCGGCCGGGCAGTGCTGGGTGTGGTGGCAGCAGCTCAGGCCAGGCACCTACCACCGCCCCGAGTGGCGCGGCGACCCCGAGAACCCGGCGCCGGTCGGTCTCGTCATCTGCAAGGAGAGCTACGGCACCGATCAAGTCGGGGCGCTGCTGCGGGTGTTGCAGGGGCGACTCGCCGAACTCCTCGGTGTGCGGCGGGAGGAGATCTATCTGACGGTGCAGCGCGCCACCGCCGGCGAACTCCTCGTACGGGACGAAGTGTGGTCACCCGACGCCGGACAGCCGGCGCCGGAGGCGATCGCGGACCTCGTGCCGGTGGCGTACGTGCACAACGAGCGGCGTGAACTCACCGACGACCACTGGGGAGATGTGGCCTCGGTGATCCGCCTCGACGGCGGCCGGTTCACCCCCGAGGCGCTGCTCTCGCTCGACTCCTTCTCGCACCTGGAGGTCGTCTTCCACTTCCACCGAGTGCCGCCCGGGAAGATCCAGACGGCCGCCCGGCATCCCCGCAACAACCCCGAGTGGCCGCTGGCCGGGATCTTCGCCCAGCGCGGCAAGAACCGGCCCAACCGCATCGGCGTCTCGCGCTGCCGGCTGCTGAAGGTGGACGGGCTCGACGTGCACGTCCTGGGCCTCGACGCGGTGGACGGCACGCCCGTGCTCGACATCAAGCCGTACCTGAGGCAGTTCGGGCCGCGCGAGGAGGTCGTACAGCCGGAGTGGGTGGACGACCTGATGCGGGACTACTACTCCGGATCGCCGGAGCCCGAACTGCCCTGAAGTCCCCTCAACTCCCTTCTACGGAGGCCGACATGAAGAGTCCCGCCGGGCGGGGGCGGCTGCCGGGTCCGGCGCTCGCGCTGCTCGCCGCCGTGTTCGTCGACGCGCTCGGCAGCGGGCTCTACATGTCGGTCTCCGTCGTCTTCCTCACCCGGTATCTGGGCCTGGGCGACGGGCAGGTGGGTGTCGGGCTGTCCGTCGCGGGCGCGCTGTCGTTCGCGCTGCTGGTGCCGACCGGGATCCTGGCGGACCGGGCGGGCGCGCGCCGCACGCTCATGGCCGCTCATCTCGTACGGGCCGCGCTGCTGACCGTGTATCCGCTCGCGTCGGGCTTCGTGCCGTTCCTGTGCGTGGTGTCCCTGCTCGCGGTGGCCGACCGGGCGGCCTCGCCGCTGCTGCAGGGCCTGTTCGGTACGGCGGTCGAGGGCCCGCAGCGGGTGCGGGCGATGGGGCGGGCCCGGTCGCTGCAGAACCTGGGGCTGGCGTTGGGCGGTCTGGTGGCCGGGGCGGTGCTGGTGGCGGACAGCGACGCGGTGTACCTGGGCGTCGTATACGCGAACGCGGTGTCGTTCGTGGTGGCCGCCCTCCTGGTCGCGCGGCTGCGGGCCGGGCAGGACGACGGGCGGTCCGGTGTACGACCGCTGCCGTGGCGGCAGCGGCTCGGGGTCTTCCGGGACCGCCGCTTCGCCGCGCTCACCGCGCTCAACTCCCTGGTCAGTCTGCATGTGACGGTCCTGACGGCGGGCGTACCGCTGTGGGTGCTGGCGCACCCGTCCGCGCTCCCCCGCGCCGTCATCGCCTGGGCGGTGGTGCTCAACACCGTCGTCGTGGTGCTGTTCCAGGTGCGGGCGACCCGCGCCACCGAGACCGCGGCGGACGGCGGCCGGGCGCTCGGGCTGAGCGGGATGCTGCTGGCGGTGGGCTGCGGCGCGCTGGCCATCACCGGGGCGCTGCCCATGCCGTACGCCGTCGCGGTGCTGCTCGCCGCGGTGGCTTTCCAGGCGTTCGCCGAGATGCACCAGCAGGCGGGGGCCTGGGCGATCTCGTACGAACTCGCCCCCGAGGACCGCCGTCAGGTCTATCTCGCCTTCTTCAGCCTGGGCAACGCCGCGCGCAACACCTACGGGCCGCTGGTCGTCACCTTCCTGGTGGTGCGGCAGGGCGTCGTGGGCTGGCTGCTGCTCGGGGCCCTCGTACTCGGCGCCGGGACGTGGGCGGCAAGGTCCAGCCGCCTGGCCCCCGCGACCGGCACCACGTCCGCACCGGCCGCACCGCTGACCGACGTCCAAGGAGAAACCCATGGCCAACGCGCCTGAGCAGTCCGTCATCGTCGTCGGGGCCGGACCCACCGGACTCGCGCTGGCCTGTGAACTGGCCGCCGCCGGAGTGTCCTGCACCGTCCTGGAACGCCGTACCTCCCCGTCCGCGCAGTCCCGGGCCATGGGCCTGTACAGCAGGACGATGGAGGTGCTCGACCTGCGCGGCCACGCCGACGCGCTGACGGCGGTGGGCCGGCCGGTGGGCCGCATGGTGCCCGCGCGGGGCGCGGTGCTCGACTTCACCGAGCTCGACACGCGCTTCCCGGCGCTGCACGTGATCCCGCAGAGCCGCACCGAGGAGGTGCTGCAGCGGCACGCCCTCGATCTCGGGGTCATCGTGCAGCGCGGGGCCGAGGTGTTCGGGCTCGAGCAGGACGGCTCGGGGGTGGTGCTGCAGGTGCGCACCGAGAGCGGGGAGTGGGAGGAGAGCGCGGACTACGTCGTCGGCTGCGACGGGGCGCACAGCGCGGTGCGCGAGCTTGCGGGCATCGCGTTTCGCGGTCGTACGTACGACATCGCGCCGGTCCTCGCGGACGTACGGCTGCGCAAGCCGCCGCCGGACGACGTGCTGGTGCTGTCCGGGGGCGGCGGGGTGATGGTGTCGGTGCCGTACGGGGACGGGCTGTACCGGATCGCGGTGGCGCGGCGGGACCGGCCGTGGACGCGGGAGGCGGTGACGCTGGAGGAGCTGTCCGAGCTGCTGACGTTGTCGCTGGGGTTCGATCCGGGGCCGTACGACGCGGAGTGGCTGGCCCGCTTCAAGATCCATCAGCGGATCGCGGACAGCTATCGGACCGGGCGGGTGCTGCTGGCCGGGGACGCGGCGCACCTGCACTCGCCGCTGGGCGGGCAGGGGCTGAATCTGGGCATCCAGGACGCCGTCAACCTGGGGTGGAAGCTGGCGGCGGCGGTGCAGGGGTGGGCGCCGGCGGGGCTGCTCGACTCGTACGAGACGGAGCGGCGGCCCCAGGCCCAACGCATCCTGCGCGCGACGGACCGGGCGACCGCGCTGGCCACGAGTCCGTCGGGGGCGGTGACTGCGGCCCGGCGGGTGGTGCTGGCGGGGCTGCTGGGGCGGCGGACTGTGCGGCGCGTTGCCGGGGAGGCGATCTCGGGGCTGCGGGCGGGGTATGGGGGGCGGGGTGGTTCGGGAGGGGCCGGCTTGGGGAGTGGTCGGGGTGCTTCGGGGCTGGGGGGCACGGGGCGGAGGAGTTCGTTGCTGCGGGCCGGGCTGGGAGGGCTTGGTGTGGGGAGCGGTGAGCGGGCGTCGGGCTTGCGGGCCGGGCTGGGGAGCTCGGGTGGGCGGGCCGGACTGGGTGGTTCGGGTGTGCGGGCCGGGCTGGGTGGCTTGGGGTCGCTGCGGGCTGCCGTAGGGGGTTCCGGTGTGCGGGTCGGGCGGCGGGTGGGCGACTTGACGGTGCCGCGGCCTGGGGGTGCGCCGGTTCGGTTGTACGAGTTGATGCGGGACGGGCGGTTCGTGTTGCTCGATCTGACCGTGGACGGGCGTGGGGCCGGGGTGGCCGAGGCCTGGGGGTCGCGGGTGTGTCCTGTGCTTGTCGCCGGGCCTGTGGGTGAACTCGGTGGTGTGGCTGGGTTGTTGGTGCGGCCGGATGGTTATGCGGCTTGGGTGGACGGGGAGGGGGATCCGGGCGGGTTCGAGGGGCGGGTGCGGGAGGCGTTGCTTCGGTGGTGCGGGGCGGAGGGGCCGGTGGCTCGGCGGGGGGTGGAGGCGGGGCCCGGGGAAGGGGCGTTGGCGGGGCGGGAGCGTGAGTCGGAAGCGGCGGAGGTCGAGCCGGAGGAGTCGGCGGAGGTTGAACAGGCGTGACGCGGTGGGGTGGTTGCGGCTTGCGGATCTCGCCCCCGCCGCCCCTACCCGTCCCATCCCCAGGGGCTCCGCCCCTTCGACCCCGGCGGGGACTACGTCCCCTGCACCCCTCATGGGGCTCCGCTCCTGCACCCCGCCGGGACTCCGCCTGTACACCCCACCGGGACTCCCCCTCCACCCCGCCCGTACACCCCGCCAGGGCTCCCCTCTGCACCCCGCCGGGGCCCCGCCCGGACCCCGTTCGGCCCTGAAGGGGCCTCGTCCTCAAACGCCGGACGGGCTGGAGGGGGGCGACCGGCGCCGAGAAGGCGTCGCCCTGGCGGGTGGGTGGGGCTGGGGATGGCAAACGCTCGGGCTCGAACCGCGGACGGAACGGAGGTACCGACCGGCACCGAGAGAGCACCGCCCCGAAGAGTGGGTGAGGCGGGATGGCAAGTGGTCGGCCTCGAACCGCGGACGAAACAGAGGTACCGACCCGCACCGAGAGAGCACCGCCCCGAAGAGTGGGTGAGGCGGGGTGGCAAGTGGTCGGCCTCAGGTCCAGGGAGTCGAGGTACCAGCCGGCAGCGAGCGAGGAGCGGCCGGTGGGCGGTGAAGGGTGGCAGACACCTCGGCGGCGATCCCAACACGCCCTCTGCAAGGCACAGTCGCGGCACCGCCGCTCCAACCATCTGCCCCGTCCACGACCCGCGTCCCACACGAAAGGCCCCCGTCATGGCACACCCCGCATCACCGCGTTCCCTCCGTACCCGCGAGGCGATTCTGCGGGCCGCTCGGGTGCGGTTTGCCGCTGAGGGGTATCAGCGGGCGACCATACGGGCCATCGCCGCCGGCGCCTCGATAGATCCGTCCATGGTGATGCGGTACTTCGGCAGCAAGGAGCAGCTCTTCGACGCCGCCCTCGACGTCGACCTGGGCCTACCCGACCTCACCGGCACCGATCCGGAGCGGCTCCCCCAGACCCTCGTCGCCCACTTCCTCGCCCCCTGGGAGGACGACTCCGACGAGGGCTCCCTGCGGCTCCTCCTGCGCTGCGCGGCCACCAACGAACGCGCCGCCGAACACCTGCGCCACATGCTCCACGAGCAGTTCACCAGCAGCCTCACCGGCGTACTGGGCCACGAGCGGGCCGCCGCCGGGAGCGGGCTGCTCGCCGCGCAGTTGCTGGGGGTGGCGTTCACCCGGTACGTGCTCCGGCTGCGGCCCATCGCCGACCTCTCCGTGCCCGCCCTCGCCGAACTCGTCGCCCCCTCGATGCGGACGGCCCTCGCACTGCACGTACCCTCGCCCCTGTGACAGCCACATTCGTCCTGGACGGGACACGCATCCGTACCCTCGAGGACTTCTGGCGGGAGATCGGCGAGGCCGTCAACGGCCCCGGCGGCTACTTCGGCAAGAACCTCGACGCCCTCATCGACTGTCTGCGGGGCGGGTTCGGGACTCCCGAGGACGACGACTATGTCATGGAGTGGCGGGATCATGCCGTGTCCCGCGAACGTCTCGGGCATGCGGAGACCGCTCGGCAGCTGGAGATCCGGCTCTCCCACTGTCATCCCACCAACCGGCCCGCCGTCGCCGCCGAGTTGGCCGCCGCCCGCGCCGGGCAGGGCGACACCGTCTTCGACTGGCTCGTCCGGATCTTCGAGCAACAGGTGCCCGGCGTCCTGCGGTTGAGCTGAAGGGGCAACTGCCGCTCCTCGTCCCTCAGTTGCGCCAACTCACCGGCGAGCGGTACGGCGCGGCGGGGGCAGGCCGCTCCCAGAGCGGGACGACCCGTACCGACTCCTCGTCCTCGGCCTCGGCTTCCGCCTCCACCGTCGCCGCCCGCGCCAGCAACACCGCCGTCAGCGCCGCGAGTTCGTCGGGCGCCGGCTGCCCGCCCCTGAGGATGCGGACCAGCGGCCTCTCCACCTCCGGTCCCGTATCCGACGTCCCCGTCTCCCGTGTCGTCATCCGGCGCTCCTCATCAAGTCGTCCACCTCAAGGCGTCCATATCCCCCAAGTCCCCCGTCACTGCGGCGGATTCCCGTGCTTCCGCGCCGCCAGCTCCGCATGCTTCGTCCGCAGCATCCGCAGGGACTCCACCAGGACCCGGCGCGTGTCGGCCGGGTCCAGGACGTCGTCCAGGAGGCCGCGTTCGGCGGCGTAGTACGGGTGCATCAGCTCGGCCTGGTACTCCTTCACCAGCTGGCGGCGGGTCGCGTCGGGGTCGTCGGCCGCCTTGATGCGGCGGCGGAAGATGACGTTGGCCGCGCCCTCCGCGCCCATCACCGCGATCTCGTTGGTGGGCCAGGCGTACGACAGGTCCGCGCCGACCGAGCGTGAGTCCATGACGATGTAGGCGCCGCCGTATGCCTTGCGGAGGATGAGGGAGATGCGCGGGACGGTGGCGTTGCAGTAGGCGTAGAGGAGCTTCGCACCTCGGCGGATGATGCCGTTGTGTTCCTGGGCGACCCCGGGGAGGAAGCCGGGTACGTCGACCAGCGTCACCAGCGGGATGTTGAACGCGTCGCACATCTGCACGAAGCGGGCCGCCTTCTCGCTGGCGTCGATGTCGAGGACGCCGGCCTGGACGAGTGGCTGGTTGGCGACGATGCCGACGACCTGGCCGCCGAGTCGGGCGAGTGCGCAGATGACGTTGGCCGCCCAGCGTTCGTGGACCTCCAGGAACTCGCCGTCGTCGACGATCTCCTCGACCACCCGGCGCATGTCGTAGGGGCGGTTGCCGTCGGCGGGGACCAGGTCGAGGAGGGCCTCGCAGCTGCGGTCCGCCGGGTCCTCCAGGGGGACGGCCGGCGGGGTCTCGCGGTTGTTGCGCGGGAGGAGGGAGAGGAGGTAGCGGACCTCCTCCAGGCAGGTCTCCTCGTCGTCGTAAGCGAAGTGCGCGACACCCGACACCTCGGCGTGCACGTCGGCGCCGCCGAGGCCGCCGAGCGAGACCCGTTCGCCGGTGACCGCCTGGACGACGTCGGGGCCGGTGATGAACATCTGGGAGGTCTCGCGGACCATGAAGACGAAGTCGGTGAGCGCGGGCGAGTACGCCGCGCCGCCCGCGCACGGGCCCAGCATCACGCTGATCTGCGGGATCACGCCGGACGCCCGGGCGTTGCGGGTGAAGATGCCGCCGTAGCCGGCGAGGGCCGTGACGCCCTCCTGGATACGGGCTCCCGCGCCGTCGTTGAGGGACACCAGCGGGGCGCCCGCGGCGACCGCGCGGTCCATGATGCGGTGGATCTTCTCGGCGTGGGCCTCGCCGAGCGCGCCGCCGAAGATGCGGAAGTCGTGCGCGTAGACGAAGACCGTGCGGCCGTGGACCGTGCCCCAGCCGGTGATGACGCCGTCGGTGTGCGGCTTCTTGTCCTCCAGGCCGAAGCCGGTCGCGCGGTGCCGGCGCAGCTGCTCCGCCTCGTGGAAGCTGCCCTCGTCGAGGAGCAGCGCGATGCGCTCACGGGCGGTGAGCTTGCCCTTGGCGTGCTGGGCCGCGGTGGACTTCTCGTCGGGGCCCTGTGCTATCTCGTCCTTGAGTGCGCGCAGGGCGGCCGCACGGCCGTGGATGCCCGTCGCGGGTGTGGTCCCGGGCGTGCCGGGCTCGCGGGGGCTCATGAGGCGACCGGCGAGAACGGCTCGCCCGCGGTGAGGAGTTCGGGGAACGTGCCGTCCGCGGCCGGCCGGGCGTCCGCCCCGCCCAGCGTCCACTCCAGCAGCGCCGTACCGACGCTCATCCCGCCGCCGAAAGCGGCCAGCACCACCAGCTCGCCGGGGGCGATCACGCCCGTGCGGTCGATTTCGGCCAGGGTGACCGGCACGGAGGCGGCGCCCGTGTTGGCGTAACGCTCCAGAGTGAGGTGGAGCGCGGCGCGGTGCAGGCCGAGGTCGGGCCAGAGCTCGGCGAGCATGATGCCGTTGGCCTGGTGCGGGACGAAGTGGCGTACGGCGTCCGGGAGTACGGCCGCTCCGCGCAGGAGGCGCCCGATCTCGTACGGCAGGTTCTGCTGGACGAAGGAGCGGACTCCGCGTCCGTCCATGCGGAAGTAGTGGCCGCCCTCGGCCACCGTGCTCGGCGAGGCGGGCCGGCGGCTGCCGCCGGCCTCGACGCGGATCAGGCCGTGGGCGTCGCCGCGCGAGACGAGGGAGACGTGCCTCAGGCCCTGTCCGGCCGGGACCGGGCCGAGGACCACCGCGCCGGCGCCGTCGCCGAAGAGGGCGGCCGTGCGGCGGTCGCTGTAGTCGAGGATGCGGGAGTAGATGTCGGCGCCTATGACGAGGGCGTGCCGCGGCTCGCCCGGGGCGGTCCCGGCGAGCAGCCGCTCGGCGGTCTTCAGGGCGTAGACGAAGCCGCTGCACACCGCGTTGACGTCGAAGGCGGCGGCCCGGCGGGCGCCGATACGGTCCTGGACCAGGGCGGCGGTGGCGGGCTGGGGATGGTCGGGTGTGGAGGTGGCCACTACGACGTAAGCAAGTTGACTGGCCGTCAGACCTGCGCGGTCCAGGGCGCGTTGGGCCGCCACGGCGGCCAGGTCCGAGGTGGCCTCGTGGGGAGCGGCGCGGCGCCGCTCGCGGATGCCGGTCTTGCGGACGATCCATTCGTCGGTCACGCCGGCGCCGTGCCCGATCTCCGCGTTGCTGATGACCGTCTTGGGCAGGTACGAGCCCACTCCGGTGATGCCGATGGACTGCACGATTCCTCCTCGGGCAGCGGCGAGCCTCTAACTCACCATGCGTTGAAATCATCGCAGAGCCGCTTGACTAATTCAACACAGAGAGAGTTCACTTGAGCATGAATTAGCGTACGGCGCATCCGGCGCCGTACGGACGTTCACCCAACGGGAGATGCTCACCATGACCGCCTCCACCACTGCGACCACCACGGACACCCGGGCCGAGGCGACCCAGACCCTGATCTCGGCGGGCCGCACCCTGTTCACCGAACGGGGTTACCGGCAGACCGGGTTCACGGACCTCGCCGCGGCGGCCGGCCTGGAACCCGGGTACGCCCGTGAGCTGCTGCCCGACAAGGCGGCGGTGTTCGGCGCACTGGTCGAGCGGACCGTGCGGGTCGCCGGGCTGCTCGGGCCCGCGCTGGCCGAGGGCGTCGACGAGGACCTGCCGGCCCGGCTCGCCCGCACCTTCCTCGCCCTGTGGGAGCCCGGCGAGGACGGGGAGTCCCCGCTGATCGAGGTGTTCCGCGTCGCCCTGTCCGACCGGGAGGCCTCCGCGGTCTGGCGCGAGCGCATCACCGAGGTCCTCAACGGCTCGGTCGACCAGGAACTGCCCGGCGAGGACGCCGTGTTGCGCACCGCGCTGTTCGGCGCCCAGCTCGGCGGCACGGTCGTCGCCCGGCACCTGACCGGAACGGCGGCGGTCGCGTCGGTGGAGATCGAGACGGTCATCGAGACCATCACCCCGGCCCTGCGGCGTACGCTGCTGGGGTCCGCCGACGCTCGGTAGGCCCGGAAACGGACGGCGACAGCCGGTCGGCGGGAGGGCGACCCGCACGTCAACGGCCCGGTACGGAACGGGCTTTCCCAGGCGGCACCTGTGGATGGATTCCGCACGTGGCGGCTGCTAGGATGTTTTCACTGTGTAGTGAATTGTTATCCGGCAACCCCCCATGAAGTGCAGTGATTCCATGACATCCAGGCGCGCGGACGGTTCCGCCACTCCTGCCCGAAAGTCCACCTCCACTTCACGGACGGGTGCTTCAGCGGTGAAGAAGCCCCGTCCGCACCGCGCCCGCAGCGGACGCCGGCCCGGCGACAGCGGCACGCGCGAGCAGATTCTGGAGTCGGCACTCCACCTGTTCTCGGACCGCGGCTACGCCCGGACGACGATCCGCGCGATCGCCGAGGGTGCCCAGGTGGATCCCGCGCTGGTGCACCACTTCTTCGGCAACAAGGAGGGGGTCTTCGAGGCCGCGATCAACTCCACCTTCAGCGTGTCCTCCCGTTTCGAGACGATGGTCACGACGGAGGCCGAGCCGGGCACCTCGGAGGCGGCCTGGCTGGCCCGCACCTATCTGTCGTTCTGGGAGGACGAGCACTCGCGGTCCGCCATGACCGCCATCTACCGCGCGGGACTCGCCGACGCGAGCACCTCGAACGCGCTGCGCTCGCGCGTCGAGGACAGCACCAAGGCCTGGGCCGAGCGGTCCGGGTACCGGGACCAGCCGGATTCCGAGACGCGTGCGGCCCTGGCCTCCGGCCATCTGGTCGGCCTCGCCCTGTTGCGCTACGTACTGAAGATCCACCCGCTGGCCGACATGGAGTTCGAGGAGTTCCTCTCATGGGTGGTCCCCGCCCTGGAGATGCGCCTGTCCCCCTCGCTGGAGCCGCGGGTACGGCAGTCGGCCGAGCGGGAGTGAGACGGAGGCCGGGCCACCGGAGGGTGCGGCGGACCGGGGCCCGGTCGTGGGGCCTTCCGGTCCGCCCGTGACGCCTCCGGGCCCGAAGGGTCAGCTCCAGCTCCGCCAGACGGCCTGCACCGCCACGAAGGTGACTCCGGGGCCCGCCGCGAGCAGGAGGCCGCGGTCGCCCTCCGCGGGGGACTTGGCGAACGTACGCTGCAGGACGTCGAGGACCGAGACCGACCCGACGTTGCCCAGTTCGCGGAGCGAGTCCCGGGCCAGGTCCACCATGTCGGGGTGGCAGCCGAGGCCCTCGACGAAGGCGTCCAGGATCCTGGGGCCGCCGGTGTGGGACACCACGAACCGCGGTGCGGGGTCGCAGCCGGGCGGCGCCGTGCGCTCCAGCCAGTCGGTGACCAGCGGCATGGCTTCCCGCACCACGCGTTGCAGCTTCGGCGAGTTGAAGCCGTGCAGTCCGTCGCCGTCCACGTAGGTGCCCACGGTCCCGTGGGTGTCCGGGTGCACGTACTCCCAGGCGCGCAGGAGCTCCATGCGGGGGCCGGCGGCTTCGCTGCGCACCACGCAGGCACCGGCGGCATCGCCGAAGAGACCCTTGAGGATCATCCCGTCCAGGCCCGTGTCGGCGCCGTGCAGATAGTGGCTGAACGCGTCGACGCAGACCACGAGCACGCGGGAGTCCCGGCCGGCGGCCATCAGATCCAGGGCGCGGGCGAGGGCGAACACGCCTCCGGCGCAGCCCACTTGGCTCACCGGCACCCGGCGGACGGACCGGGGCAGCCCCAGCCGGTCCATGAGCGGGACGTCCAGCCCCGGCAGGCTGTGCCCGGTCGAGCTGAGGACCACCAGGCCGTTTATCTCGCCCGGGTCGAGACCCGTCTCCAGGAGTGCCTGCTCCGCGGCCCGTTCGGCCAGGTCCAGGCACTCGCGAAGGTGTGCGCGCGCCCGCTCGGCGAGTGAGGACGGCACGCCGAACTGCTCGGCCAGGGGCCGGGTGTAGCAGCGCGTCCGGACGGTGGTGGCCCGCATGACCCGCCTGATCTGGCGGATCTTGGGATGGTCCGCGTACAACTCCTCGATGCGCTCCATGAGTTCGTCGGTGGTGACCTGATGACGGGGCAGAACGACTACGGGTGCGCTGACGACTGGCACGACGTCTCCAAGGGATGTCGGAAGTCTGCTGGGAACTGCGGGCCGGTCACAACCCGCCCGGGCCGCCCGCGCCGTGGCGGCGGCCACCGCCGCACCCGGCGGCTCTCGCCGCGGAAGTCTGCGCACGCCGAACACCCCCCGGTGTCTGACCGTGCTCCCCCCGTTGGGAGCGCCTGTGCAGCGCGGAAATGAAGAACGCAGAGCTGAGATCGCTGTTCCGAACTGCGGCACGCGACGACCCGGAGCATGCTCGTGGGGGAGCTCCGCCGTCTGGATTACGTGCCGTCTCCAACGTGACCGTACGACAGAGGAGTTGGCTCCGGCAAGGGCGAATTTCAACGCCTGTGGAATCCAGCGGTCGGTCACCGTTCGTCCAGCTCTCAACCACATTTGCGCCCGGGGCAACCACCGCTCACGAAGATATCAACACTCATTGAAATCATTGCTTGTTGAGTTTACTCTGACGGGAGGATCGCCATCGCCACGACGAGAGAGGGACGACCGCCATGTACGCACCGGCGCGCCACCGCGCGGACCCCGACCCCTGGGTGGAACGAGCGGCCTGCCGCGACGCCGACCCCGACACCTTCTTCCCGCCGGCCGGCGGCGCGGAGGCCTCCGACCGGGAGGCGGCGGCCAAACGGCTGTGCGCCCGCTGCCCGGTGACCAGGGAGTGTCTGCGCGAGGCACTGCAGCACGAGGAGGGCACCGGGATCTGGGGCGGCCTCAGCGTGCGGGAGCGGCGCGAGGTGCTGCGCGTCGCGGGGACGTTGGAGGAGATCACCGACGAGCTCGCCGCGTTCCTCGCGGGCGGCGGACGCCGGATCAGCGCGCCGGTTCGGGAACGGCCCGCGTACGTGTGGTTCCTGCGCCGGCACGGCTGGTCGCCGGGCCGGATCGCGGGCGCGCTCGGACTGTCCTTCGGGCAGGTCCAACAGGCCTGGCGGGCCGCGGAGTACGCGTTCGTGTGCACGCGCGGGCCGGTGAGCCGGATACCGCGGTTCTGCCTTCCGGCGCCGCGGGTGGGTGCCGGGCGGGGTGCCAAGTCCTGCTCACCCCAAGGGCGTTCACCGCGCACGGAGTCGGCCGTCGCCGATGTGGCGCGGGCGTCATGAGCGTTGCGGTGTCGGCCGATCCACGCGGTACGGCTCCTGCCCCGGGCGCGTCGAACGGGCCCCGGAGCACGGCTCGTACCGTGGTCACCGACGACGGCGCCGAGCTCGTCGTCCACACGCAGGGTCCGGCGGAGGCACCGGCCACCGTCGTGCTGTGTCACGGGTGGACCATGGCCGCGCGCGACTGGCGGCGGCATGTCGACGCGCTGACCCGGCCCCGGTCCGGTTTTCCCGCGCTGCGGGTGGTCGGCTACGACCAGCGGGGGCACGGGCGTTCCACCCGGGGCGACGCCGTGCTCGACATGGCGCTGCTCGGGCGGGATCTCGGCCGGGTGCTGGACACGGTCACGGACGGGTACGACGGGCCGGTGGTGCTGGTCGGGCACTCCATGGGCGGCATGGCGATCCAGCAGCTCGCGGTGGAGCGGCCGGAGCTCTTCGGGGGCCGGGTGGCCGCCGTCGGGCTGTTCTCGACCTGCCTCGACGGGGTGGGCGCGGTCACGGCCGACGCACCGCCCGCGCGACGGCGGGCGCATGCCGGGTGGCGGGCGGTCGTCGCGGGTCTACTGCGCTCGCCGGGGTGGGCCAAGGCCGTGCACCGGCTGCTCACCGGGCCGTTGACGCATCCGTCGACTGCCCCGCTGTGGCGCGTCCTGTTCGGCGCGCGGCACGGCGGGGACACGGCACGTACGGACGCACGGGCGCTGCGGGCGGTCCCGCCGCTGGCCGTCGCCGAGTTCTACGCCGCGCTCACCACCCACGACTGCGCGGGACGCCTGTCCGCGCTGGGCCGCGTGCCCACGCGGGTCCTGGTCGGCGCGCGGGACTACTACACGCCACCGGAACAGGCGGCACGGCTGGTCGGGGACATACCGGGAGCGGTGCTGCAGACGGTGCCGCAGCAGGGGCACGATCTGCCTTATGAGCGGCCGGTGTTGGTGTTGGAGACCGTGCATGCGTTGCTGCGTGAGATGGCGGGGGGTGGGGGCGGGGTGGTCGGGGTGCGGGGGGCTGGCGACGGTGCGAGGAGCGAGGCCGCCGGTGCGAGGGGCGGGGCGGGTGCGGTAGGTGGTTCGGCCGTATCGGTGAGCGGTTCGGTTGTTGGGACGGGTGGATCGGCTGCTGAGACGGGTGGATCGGCTGTCGGGGCGGGCGCGGAGGCGGCCTCGCCGGTGAGCGAGGCCGTTGGCCGCACGCCTGGTGCGGTGGCCGGGAGTCACGAGTCCCGGTCGGCGGGCGTTCTTCCCATTACGGTCGTCCGGTGACGGCGGGGTTCGCGCAGGGCGCGTCCGGGGCCGAACCGTCGTTGCGTGACGAAGTGTTGACGGCCCGTCGGATCGTGGTGAAGGTCGGGTCGTCCTCGTTGACGACGGCCGTCGGCGGGCTCGACTCGGACCGGGTGGACGCGCTGGTGGACGTGCTGGCGCGGGCCCGGGGTGCGGGTGCCGAGGTCGTACTGGTGTCATCCGGGGCCATCGCCGCGGGGCTCGCGCCGCTCGGGCTCACGGAGCGTCCCCGGGATCTGGCCCGGCAGCAGGCGGCCGCCTGCGTCGGGCAGGGGTTGCTGGTGGCGCGGTACACGGCGTCGTTCGCCCGGCACGGGCTACGCGTGGGCCAAGTCCTGCTGACCGCCGACGACATGGGCCGCCGCGCCCACTACCGCAACGCCTACCGTGCCCTCTCCCAGGTCCTCGCCATGGGCGCCGTACCGGTCGTCAACGAGAACGACACCGTGGCCACCGCGGAGATCCGCTTCGGCGACAACGACCGGCTCGCCGCGCTCGTCGCGCATCTCGTGCGGGCCGATCTGCTGGTCCTGCTCTCTGACATCGACGGCCTCTACGACGGCGACCCGCGCCGGCCCGGGGCCACGCTGCTGCGCGAGGTCCGCGGGCCCCAGGATCTGCGGGGCGTGGAGTTCGGCGGTGCGGGCAGTGCCGGGGTCGGCACCGGTGGCATGGTGACGAAGGTGGAGGCGGCGCGGATGGCGACCGCGGCGGGCGTTCCCGTCGTACTGACGGCCGCTTCGCATGCCGCCGACGCGCTGGCCGGGCGGGAGACGGGGACGTTCTTCCACCGCACCGGGGACCGGGGCGCCGACCATCTGCTGTGGCTGGAGCACGCGAGCAGTCCGCGCGGGACGGTGCAGTTGACCGGGCGGGCCGTGCACGACCTCGCCCAGGGCCGCGGGCCGCTGCCCGCGGAGGACGTGACGCGGGTGGAGGGCCACTTCGTCGCCGGCGACCCCGTGGAGCTGGTGGACGAGGAGGGGCGCCTGGTCGGCCGCGGGCTGGCCTCGCTCGCCGGTCAGGAACTCGCCCTGATCCGGGGCCGTTCGGGCCGCGCGGTGGTCCACCAGGACGACCTGGTCCTCCTCCCGACGGCCACGCGCGCGGAAGTGCCGGCCCAGGTGCGGCGACGGGTGAGCGTACGGATCCGCCCGGCGCACGAGACGGGTCAACCCCCGGCGCCCGTGGAGGAGTTGCAGCGACCGTCGGCGGGGTGAGCTTCGCGGACGGGAGCGCGCGGGATCAACTCCGGCAACGGGAACGGAAACGGGAAAGGGAACGGGAGACGAGCCTCGCCGACGAGAGCCTCGGAACGCCGAAGGCGGCGGTCGCCCCCGATGGGGTGGCCGCCGCCTCGATGTCCGCCCGCCTGGCTGCGTGGCCGCCAGCGGCCTAGCCGCCTGACCGCCTGACCGCCTAGCCGCCTGCTAGTCGATCCCCCGCACGATATGCAGCTCGCGCGGGTCCTCCTCGACCCCGGCCAGACCCAGCCACGGCACCGGCGGCTTCGGCTGGCGTTCGTGGCGCGGGTCCTCCTCGTACAGCAGCCAGCCCGTCGGTTTCGTCTCCGTGATGATGCGAATGTGCATGAACCGGCCTCCCGTCTACGGCAGCGGGGCGGCGGCTCCGCCCCGGATGTGACCGTCGCCCACCAGGACGTACTTGGTGGTGGTCAGCGCGGCCAGTCCCATGGGGCCGCGCGCGTGGAGTTTCTGGGTGGAGATGCCGAGTTCGGCGCCGAGGCCGAGCTCGCCGCCGTCGGCGAAACGGGTGGAGGCGTTGACCGCGACGACCGCGGTGTCCAGCGAGGCGACGAAGCGCCGGGCCGCCGACTGGGAGTCGGTGACGATGGCCTCCGTGTGGCCGGTTCCGTGCCGGCGGATGTGGTCTACGGCGTCGTCCAGGGAGGCGACGACCGCGGCCGACAGTTCCAGGGCGAGGTACTCGCAGTCCCAGTCGTCGGTGGTGGCGGGTACGACCCCTTCGTGGAACGCCCGCACTTTCTCGTCCCCATGCACGAGGACTCCCCGCTCGGTCAGCTCCTTCAGCGCCCCGGGCAGGAAGTCGGCGGCCACGGCCTCGTGGACGAGCAGCGACTCGGCGGCGTTGCACACCGACGGGCGCTGGGTCTTCGCGTTCAGCAGGATCGCCAACGCCTTGTCGAGATCGGCGTGTTGATCGACGTACACATGGCAGTTGCCGACGCCCGTCTCGATCACGGGGACCGCCGATTCGCGGACCGTGGTGCGGATCAGTTCGGCGCCGCCGCGGGGGACGAGGACGTCCACCAGGCCGCGCAGGGACATGAGTTCGCGTACGGAGTCGTGGGTGATGCCGGGAACGAGCTGTACGGCGTCGACCGGGACGGCGGTGCCTGCGAGGGCCTCGCGCAGCGCGGCGACCAGGGCGGCGTTGGTGTGCCGGGCGGTCGAAGAGCCGCGCAGGAGGGCGGAGTTGGCGCTCTTGAGGCAGAGCGCGGCGGCGTCGACGGTGACGTTGGGGCGGCCTTCGTAGATCATGCCGACCACGCCGAGGGGCACGCTCACGCGCGTTACCTGGAGGCCGCCGGGCATGACGGAACCGCTGACCACCTCGCCGACCGGATCGGGCTCGTCGGCCAGCGCCCGCACAGTCCGCGCCAGCCCGTCGAGCTGCTCCCGCGTCAGCCGCAACCGGTCCAGCACGGTCTCCGACCGCCCGGCGGCCCGTGCCTCGACGACGTCCCGCTCGTTGGCGGCGAGGATCCCGGCGGGGTCGAGGGTCAGCCGACGGGCGATCGCCGTGAGCGCGGCGTTTCGTTCGGCACCGGTGGTGAGAGCGAGCCGCCGGGCAGCGGTCTGCGCGGCGACGGCGACTTGACGCACGGACGGGGCGGCAAGAGCGGTCACAGGGTCGGCGTCCGGGCACGGCGCGGCGGCAGGCACAGTCGCGGGGTCGGCGTCCGGCCTCTCGGCGGGGACAGTCGCGGTGTCGGCGTCCTGGCGCGGCGCCGCAGCGTCGGTCACCGCATCCGCAGAGCCACCCCCACCCCCTCCCCCACCCGTCCCCTCCGCGTCGGCCCGAACCTGTGCTCGTGTGGTCATCGCTCGTCCTCCTCGGTCGGACGGACCGTCTGTGGCGGGAAGACGTCCCCGGGTGTCGTCGTGGGCGGGTAGCCGATCAGGTCGATCAGGAGGGACCAGGCGAGGGCGTCGGCCTCGGCGGCGTGGGTCGTACCGTCGGGTTCGGTGTTGTTCATGGCGTCGGGTCCGTGTTGTTCATGGCGTTGTCCTCCTCGGGGCCGGGCGCGCCTGTGTCAGCCGTAGACGCGGAAGCCGGCGCCCGTCTTGCGGCCCGAGCGGCCCGCCGCCACGAGGTGGCCCAGCAGGGGCGCCGGCATCGTGGCGGGGCGGCCGTCGGCGTCGTGCAGCACGCGCTGGATGCTCAGGGACACGTCGAGGCCGATGACGTCGAGCAGTTCGAACGGCCCGAGCGGATATCCGCAGCCGAGCTTCATCACCGCGTCGATCTCGTCGGCCCCGGCGTAGTGGCTCTCGGCAAGCCGCACCGCGCCGTTGAGGTACGGGAAGAGCAGTGCGTTGACGATGAAGCCCGGCCGGTCCATGCACTGCACGGGGTGCTTGCCGAGCCGTCGGCAGACCTCGCGGGCCGTGTCGACGTGCCGGGCCGCGGTCTCCAGCGACGGGATCACCTCGACCAGCCGCATCACCGGCGCCGGGTTGAAGAAGTGCATCCCGATGACGTCCTCGGGCCGCCCGGAGGCGAGACCGCACTCGATCACGGGGAGGCTGGAGGTGGTGGTGGCGAGCAGCGCGCCGGGGCGGCAGACCGTACCGAGACGCCCGAACAGCTGCTTCTTCAGCGGGAGTTCCTCCGCGATCGCCTCGACGACCAGGTCGCAGTCGGCGAGCCTCTCCAGGTCGCTGCTCGGGTCCAGCCGCTCCAGCGCGGCCATCTGGTCCGCCTCGGTCAGCCTGCCCCGCCGTACCGCCCGGCCGGTCGAGGCGGCCACCGCCTCCCACGCCGACTTGGCGCGGGCGTCGGTCCGGCCGACGAGCAGCGTGTCGATGCCGGCCTTGGCGAAGACCTCCGCGATTCCGGTGGCCATGGTGCCCGTGCCGACGACGCCCACCCGGCGCACCAGGGAGGCACCCCGGGAACGGCGGGTGGGGGCGGGCGCAGCGCTGCCGGCCTGTTCCCGGTAGTCGTAGAAGCCACGTCCGGACTTACGGCCGAGCAGGCCCGCGAGGGCCATGTGGCGCAGTCGGCGGGCGGGGCGGAGAGCGGGCTCGTCGTGGCGGACGGCCAGGGCGTCGAGGACGTCGCAGGCGGTGTCCGTGCCGATGACGTCGAGGAGTTCGAACGGCCCCAGGGGCAGTCCGCAGCCGAAGCGCATGGCGGCGTCGATGTCGTCCCGGCCCGCGGCGCGCTGGTCGTACATCGTGACGGCCTGGTTGAGGAAGCCGAAGAGCAGCGAGGCCGAGACCAGCCCTGCCCGGTCGCCGACGGTGACCGTCTCCAGGCCGAGGGCGCGGGCCAGTTCGCGGGCGCGGGCCACGGCGGACGCGTCCGCTATGACGGTACGGGCGATCTCGCCGAGGCCGGCCGCGGGCAGTGGCAGATGCAGGCCGACGACGCGTCCCGGCCGGCCCGAGGCCGCGGCGAGGTCGGTCAGGGAGAGCGCTGAAGTGGTCGTCGCCAGGACGGTGTCCGGCGGACAGGCGCGGTCGAGCTCGCGCAGCACCTCGGCCTTGGCGTCCCGCCGCTCGGGCACGGCCTCCACGACCACCCGTGCCGACGCGAACTCCGCCCAGCCGCGCGCGATCCGGATGTGCCGCCCTGCGGCCCTGGCCTGCTCGGGCGTCTCCCACAGCCCGTCGAGCACCTCCCGCAGATCGGGCCGGGCATCCCGTACGACGACGACATGCCCGGCGAGCACGGCCCGCCGCACGATCGCGCCACCGATGACACCGATCCCGACGACACCGAGGGTGCCGTCGCCGACGCCGTCGGAGCGAGCCGACGCCGAAGTACCGTCCAGCACAGGGCCATTGGCACCCACGGCGCCGACAGCATCGGAACCGACCGACTCCGAAGTACCGCCCGATACAGCGCCGCTGACACCCACAGCGCCCACAGCTTCGGAACCCACCGACTCCGAAGTACCGCCCGGCAGAGCGCCGTTGGCACCCACCGCGCCGCCCGCCCCGCCCCGCTCCGCGTCCGCACGCCCCCTCACGCCGCCACCCCGCTCAGCCGAGCCCCCGCCGCCCGCTGCGCCGCCGCCCGGAACCGGTTGATCGCCGGCTCGTGGCGGGACCGGAGTTCCGGGTCGCGGACGCCGAGTCCCTCCGTCGGGGCCAGGCACAACACCCCCACCTTTCCGTGGTGTTCGTTGCGGTGGATCGACTCGACCGCGTCGGCCACGTCCTCCAGGGCGTAGGTGCGTGACAGCGTGGGGTGGATGCGGGCCTTGGTGATCAGGCGGTTGGCCTGCCAGGCCTCGCGGTAGTTGGCGCAGTGGGAACCGACGATGCGCTTCAGGGACATCCACAGGTACCGGTTGTCGTACTCGTGGACGTAGCCCGCCGTCGACGCGCAGGTGACGATCGTGCCGCCCTTGCGGGTGACGTACACGGACGCGCCGAAGGTCTCCCGGCCGGGGTGCTCGAAGACGATGTCCACGTCCTCGCCGCCGGTGAGTTCGCGGATGCGGGAGCCGAAGCGGCGCCACTCCTTGGGGTCCTGGGTCTGCGGGTCGCGCCAGAAGCGGTAGCCCTCGGCGTTCCGGTCGATGATCAGTTCCGCGCCCAACTCCCGGGCGAGCGCCGCCTTTTCGGGCGAGGAGACGACACACACCGGGTTCGCCCCGCCGGCCAGCGCGAGCTGGGTGGCGTACGAGCCGAGTCCGCCGACCGCGCCCCAGATGAGGACGTTGTCGCCCTGCTTCATGCCGGCCCCGTTGGGGGTGACCAGCTGGCGGTAGGCGGTGGAGTTGACCAGTCCTGGTGCTGCGGCCTCCTCCCAGGTGAGGTGCTCGGCCTTGGGCAGCAGCTGGGTGGCCTTGACGAGGGCGAGGTCGGCGAGCCCGCCGTAGTTGGTCTCGTACCCCCAGATGCGCTGCTCGGGGTCGAGCATGGGGTCGCCATGGCCCTCCGCATCCTCCAGTTCGACGGAGACGCAGTGCGCCACGACCCGGTCGCCGATGCCCCAACGCCGCACCCCGGGCCCGCACTTGACGACGACGCCGGACAGGTCGGAGCCGATGACATGGAACGGCTGGTCGTGCCGCGCGGCGAGGCCGCCGAGGCGGGCATAGCGCTCCAGGAGGGCGAAGGTCGGCACCGGCGAGAACAGGGCACTCCACACGGTGTTGTAGTTCACGGCGCTGGCCATGACGGCCACCAGGACCTCGCCGGGGCCCGGTTCGGGCGTCGGAACCTCCTCGATGTGCACGGAGTCGGCGGGCCGCCGCTCGTGCGGCGGCACCCCCTCGAACCTGCCGGCGTCCTCCTTGTGCAGTACGGCGGCCCGGAAGGAACCGGGCACCCCCAGGGCCGCCACATCGGCCGGCACCGAGTCCGGGGACTCGATCACTTCCACCAGTTCGCGCATCACCGGGCACCACCCTCCACGGGCAAAAAACTCAACAAAGAATGAACTCAACGAAGAGTGAGTTTTCCATGAAGTCAGGGCCCTAGCAAGCCCCGTCAGGGCCGCGGGACGACCCCCGCCGACACTCGAGGCCCCTTGTCCGCGGATCGACCGGCATGCAAAACTCATCACCAGTTGATTTCTACGGTCGTTGAATTTTGTTCGAGATCCGGGCGCCCAAGGGAGAAGCCGTGACGCCGCATCAGCTCGAATCGCTGCAAGCAACCGCCATCGCCGGCATCGCCGGCATCCTGATCGCGGGCACGGCCCTCGCCCATCTTGCCCGCAAGGTGCGCCAGCCCGCGGTCATCGGTGAGATCACGGCCGGCATCCTGCTCGGCCCCAGCCTGCTCGGACTGTTCCCCGGCGACCTGACACACCGTCTCTTCCCGGACAGCGTCCGGCCCTTGCTGTCTATGGTCGCCCAACTCGGCCTGTTGCTGTTCATGTTCACCGTCGGCTGGGAGTTGGACTGGGCGTCGATGCGCCGCCGCAAGAGCTCCGTGGTCGGGGTGACCGCGGGCAGCATGCTGGCTCCGCTGCTGCTGGGCATGGGTGTCGCCGCGCTCCTCTACCACAACCACTCGGTGGTCAACGGCGAGAAGGTGCCGATGCACTCCTTCACGCTCTACCTGGGCGTCAGCATGTCGATCACCGCGTTCCCGGTGCTGGCCCGCATCCTCAAGGACAACGGCCTCAGCCGCACCGGGATCGGGGCGCTGGCCCTGACCAGCGCGGCCTTCGGCGACGTACTCGCCTGGTGTCTGCTCGCCGCCGTCGTCGCGATCGTCACGGCGTCCGGCCCCTCCGGGTTCACCGACACGCTGTGGATGTCGGCCGGTTACGGCGCCTCGATGATCGTCGTCGTACGGCCGCTGCTCGCCAGGGCCGTGGGCCGGATCGCCCGCAAGGGCACGGGAGTTCATCTGGCGACACTGGTCACGGCGGGGTTACTGCTGTCCGCGTACACCACCTCGAAGATCGGCATCCATCCCATCTTCGGCGCCTTCGCCTTCGGTCTGGTCATGCCGCGCAAGCCGCAGGTGCTGCTGGAGGAGCGGATGCTGAAGCCGCTGCAGCACGCCGGGGAGCTGATGCTGCCGGTCTACTTCATCATCACCGGCCTCTCGGTCGACGTCGCCGACATGTCGCTCACCGCCTGGGGCGAACTGGGCCTCATCCTGGCCGCCGCCGTCTGCGGAAAGATCCTCGGTGCCGGGCTGCCCGCGAAGTCGTTCGGGCTGAGCTGGCGTGAGTCGACCGGCGTCGGCGTGCTGATGAACACCCGCGGACTGACCGAGCTGATCATCCTCGGCGTCGGTCTGAGCCTCGGTGTGCTGGACGACACGCTGTTCACCGAGATGGTCCTCATGGCCCTCATCACCACCGCCATGACCGGCCCGCTCCTCCCCCACCTCTTCCCCTCGGTACGGATGGGCCTGGTCAGCTCACGCCCCGCGGCTTCCGTGGTCCGCCTGCCGAAGCCGGCGGACCAGGCCGGCGACCTGGCCGGTTGAAGCGACGCACAGACAAGGAGATGGTCAGGTGCACCCCGTCATCAGCACGCTGTCCCGGGTCTTCGACATGCCGTCGGAGTTCATCGGCGACGAGATGCAGCTCCGTGCCGTGGCCAGCTGGGACGACCTCACCGCCGTGGAGCTCCAGGTCCATCTGGAGCACGAGTTGGGCACCACGCTCGACGACCACCTCATCGAACGCATCGAGTCCGTCGGCCAGTTGCGCGAGTTCTACGACGAGCGGCTGGCCCAACTCGCGGGCGCGAAGGCCCCGCCCGACGCGTCCGCGATCGCCCCGCCGCTGCCCGGACCAGCGCTGCCGGAGGACGCCTCCGAGGTGGTGTTCGGCGAGACCGGCATCTCCGAGGTGGACGCGGTGCGCGGCCGGCTGTCCTACCGGGGCTATCCCATCGAGGAGCTGATCGGCCGGGTGACCTTCGAGGAGGTCGTCCATCTGCTGATCCGGGGCTGGCTGCCCGACCCGGACGAGCTGGCCGGCTTCCGCGCCCGGCTCGCCGCGGCCCGTGAACTGCCCGCCATGGTCGCCACCAACCTGGTGCTCAACGCGGGCTGCAGCACCTCCTCCGTCCTGCGCACCGCGGTCTCGGCGCTCGCGGTCGCCGCGGAGGCGGACGCCGACCCGGCCGCCCACATCGACCTCGGGGAGCGCATCATCGCGCGCATCCCGACCATCTTCGCGACCCAGCAGGCGGCCCGCTCGGGACGTAAACTCCCGCGCCCGGAGCCGGAGTTGTCGCACGCCGAGAACATCCTGCACATGCTCGGCCTGCCGCGGGACCCGGAGCGGGTGCGCCTGGTCGACCTGTGCCTGGTGCTGCAGGCCGAACACGGCTGCAACGCCTCGGCGTTCGCCGCCCGGGTCGCGGCCGGCACCGGCGCCGACACCTTCGCCACCATGTCCGTGGCGCTGGCCACCTTCACCGGCCCGCTGCACGGCGGCGCCGCCCACCAGGTGATCGACCTGGCCCGCGAGGAGAACAACCCCAACACGGCCGCCGCCTATCTGCGCGGCCGGGTCGACCAGGTGCGCGCCGCCCGCGCCCGCCAGGTCTCCTCCGCCGAGGAGGACCCCCGGGTCCGCCCGCTGCGCGAGGCCGCCCGCAGCTTCCGCGGCGGCCCCGACGACGAGCACGTCCTCAGGGTCCTCGACGCGGTACGGGCGGCGGCCCACCCGTCCAAGGGCCCACGCCCCTATCTGACGGTGGACTGCTACGCCGCCGCGATCTACCACATGCTCGGCATGCCCTCCGACCTGTTCGTGCCGATGTTCGCCGCCGCCCGGGTCCCCGGCTGGCTCGCGCACGTCGCCGAACAGCGGGCCCAGCAGGGCGGCATCCAGCCGCGGCTGCGCTATGTCGGCCCGCGGAACCTGCGCCTGCCCTCACCCGAACAGAACTGACAGCGACCGCCGACGGGAGGGCGCCCCCTTCCCCGTACCCCAGGAGAAGATGTGGAGTTCGGCTGGAACGAAGACCAACAGGCCCGCTACGACGAGGTGTTGGCGGCGACCCGGGCCGCCTTCCCCGCGCCGCCCGGCGGCGGGTTCTACAGCCGCAAGGACTGGCTGCTGCTCGGCGAGATCGGCCTCCTCGGGGCCTGTCTGCCCGAGGACTACGGCGGCCAGGGCCTCGGCGCCCTCGACACCGCCCGCGTGGTGGAGGCGGTGGGCCGCGGCTGCGCCGACACCGGCCTGGTGTTCGGCGCGGCGGCGCACACCTTCGCCTGCGCGGTGCCGATCGCCGCGTTCGGCACCCCGGAGACCAGGCGCCGGCTGCTGCCCGAGCTGGCCGCGGGCCGGCTGATCGCCGGGAACGCGATGACGGAGCCGGAGGCCGGCTCGGACTCCTCGCGGCTCGGCATGACGGCGACCGCCGTCGACGGCGGGTTCCTCCTCAACGGCACCAAGAGCTTCGTCAGCAACGGCCCGGCGGCCGACGTGTACGTGACGTACGGGACCGTGAATCCGAAGGCCGGCTTCCTCGGCGTGACCGGCTTCGTGGTCGACCGCGCCGCCGAAGGGGTCGTGGTCGGAGCGCCGTACGAGAAAATGGGCATGCACTCCTGCCCGGCCGGGGCCGTCACCTTCGAGGACTGCTTCGTGCCCGAGGAGCAGGTGCTCGGCGGGGTCGGCGCGGGCGCGGCGATCTTCCAGCACTCCATGGGCTGGGAGCGCGCCTGCCTCTTCGCCCTCTATCTCGGGCTGCTGGACCGGCTGTTGGAGCAGTGCGTCGCGCACGCCAGGTGGCGGCGGCAGTTCGGGCGCCGTATCGGCGAGTTCCAGTCGGTGTCCAACCGCATCGCCGACATCAAGGTGCGCCTGGAGGGTGCCCGGCTGCTGCTGTACCGCGCCTGCTGGTCGATGGACCGGGGCGAGCCGTCCGTGCTGGAGATCGCGCTGTCGAAGCTGGCCGTCTCCGAGGGGGTGCTGGCCTCGGCCGCCGACGCGGTCCGTGTCTTCGGCGGGCGCGGCTATCTGCGCGAGGACGGCGTCGAGGCCGCGCTCAGGGACGCCGTGCCCAGCACGATCTTCTCCGGAACCTCGGACATCCAGCGACAACTGATAGCGAAGGAGATAGGGCTGTGAGGCTCCACCGACTCGTCATCGACTCGGCCCGGCGCGCCCCGGACGCGCCGGCCGTGCGCACCTCCCAAGGGGTGCACAGCTACCGGGAACTCGACGAACTCGCCGACCGGTACGCCGCCGCCCTGCACCGGCGCGGGGTGCGGCCCGGCGACCGGGTGGTGCTGTGGACCCACAAGAGCGTCGACGCCGTGGCTCTGATGCAGGGCGCGCTGCGCGTCGGCGCGGTCTACGTCCCGGTCAGCGCCAACAACCCGGCCGCGCGGGTACGCCGGATCGCCGCGGGCTGCGGCCCGGCCCTGGTGGTGGCCGACGCCGACGGCATCCGGCGCGCCGCCGACACCGACTGGCCCGCCGAGCTGCCGCTGGCCGCCTTCGACGACGTACGCCAGGAGGCGCCCGCGTCGGACGCGCCGCCGGTGCACGAGAACGAGCCGGACGACCCGGCGTACATCCTCTACACCTCCGGTTCCACGGGCGAGCCCAAGGGCGTGTGCATCAGTCACCGCAACGCGCTGGCCTTCGTCGACTGGGCGGTCGCCGAGACCGGCGTCACCGCCTCCGACCGGCTCTCCAACCACGCCCCCTTCAACTTCGACCTCTCCGTCTTCGACCTCTACGCCGCCTTCAAGGCGGGCGCCTCCGTCTTCCTGATCCCGGAGGGACTCGCCTACGACCCCGCCCAGCTCGGCGCGCTGCTGCGCGAGCAGCGGATCAGCGTCTGGTACTCGGTGCCGTCGGCGCTGATCCTGATGATGCAGCGCGGCGACCTGCTGTCCGGCGACGCGCCCGAGGCGCTGCGGGTGTGCGTCTTCGCGGGCGAGCCCTTCCCGATCCAGCAGGTGCACGAGCTGCGCAAGGCCTGGCCGGACGTGCGGATGTTCAACTGGTACGGCCCGACCGAGACCAACGTCTGCACCAGTTACGAGGTGACAGAGCGCGATCTCGGCTCCACCCGTGCGCTGCCGATCGGCGCCCCGGCCTCCGGTGACCGCATCCGGATCCATCCGCCGCGTGCGCGCGAGGGCGAGATCGTGGTCGCCGGTCCCACGGTGATGCTCGGCTACTGGGGCCGCGAACCGCAGCAGGGCCCCTACTTCACCGGGGACATCGGCCGGATGGGACCCGACGGGATGCTGGAGTACGTGGGCCGGCGCGACCAGATGGTGAAGGTGCGCGGGCATCGGATCGAACTCGGCGACGTCGAGTCCGTCATCGCCGCGCACCCGAAGGTGGCCGCCGCGTCCTGCGTGGTCGTGGGCAGCGGCCTGGACGCCAGGATCCACGCGGTGGTGGTGCCGGACGGCCCCAGGGGCCCCGGTCTGCTGGAGCTCAAGCGGGACTGCGCGGACCGGCTCCCGCTCTACATGGTGGTCGACGCGGTGCACGTCGTCGACGAACTCCCGCTGACCGCCAACGGCAAGACGGACCGCCAGGCCCTACTGGATCGGATCACGGCCGATGACTGAGCAACTGGACCCCATGGAGAGTCTGTTGGACCAGGTGGACATCAACACCTTCCGTTCGGTGATGGGTTCACTGCCGACCGGGGTGAGCGTGGTCACCAGCATCACCGCGGAGGGCGAGCCGCGCGGGCTGACGTGCAGCGCGGTGTGCAGCGTCTCGGCCTCGCCACCGCTGCTCCTGGTCTGCGTGAAGCATCCCAGCGCCACACTGGAGGCCATCCACGAGAGCTCGGTCTTCGCGGTGAACTTCCTGTCCTCCGGGATGGCCGACGTCGCCAAGACCTTCGCCTCACCGGTGCCCGAGCGCTTCGAGGGGGTCCCCTGGACCCAGGGCAAACGGATCGCCGCGCCGGTACTGCACGCCACGGTGGCGACCGCCGAGTGCATTCTGACCAGCAGCTATCTGGCGGGCGACCATCAGATCCTGGTCGGGCGGCTGGTGCACGGGGATGTGAGCACGGTGCATACGCCGCTGGCGTACTGGAGGGCACGGTTCTCCGAGCTGGCGGAGGGGACTTCGGCGGCCTGAGCGCTCCACCGGCTGTGCGCGTGTGCGGCTCCGCCGCGGGGCCGCGCCGTGCCGTCTTTCGGCTGCGGCGCCAGCCGCGGCTGATCGCGCCCACGCGGCGGAGCCGCAGGTCGATGCAGCCCCCTTCCCCTTCGGGCGCTGCCGACCGCAGCCGGCTTCGCCACTTTCACCGAGCCCCTCCTGTACGACGCCGCCGGCCTTCCCCGCCTCGCAGGTGGGGAAGGCCGGCGGCGTCGTACGTGCGGCTCAGCGGGCTGCGGCGGCCAGCGGCAGGGCCCGCAGCACGCCCCCGACGTAGGCATGGAACGCCGGGTCGTCGAGCAGGAAGTGTCCGCCGGGCAGCCATTCGATCCGTACGTCGCCCGAGCCGTGGTTCTCCCAGTCGCGCAGTCCGGCGTCGTCCACCATCGGGTCGTCGGTACCCGCGCTGACCCACAGGGGGCAGGCCAGCGGCGGGCCGGGCAGCGGCTCGTACGTCTCGGAGAGGGTGAAGTCGGCGCGCAGCACCGGGGTGAACAGCTCGATCAGCTCGGGCCGTTCGAAGAGCTGCGGCGGGGTGCCGCCGAGCCGACGCACGGCGTCCAGGAACGCCGGGACGGCCAGCCGGTGGATGTCCGGGAAAGTCCGGCGGGCGGTGGGCCCGTTGCGCCCGACGACGAGCACGGCGGCAGGCGGGCGGCCCAACGCGGCCCAGTGGCGGCCGAGTTCGTAGGCGAAGGCGGCGCCCATGCTGTGCCCGAGCAGCACGTAACGGCCGGTGGTGTGCGGGGCGGAGGCGCGGACCAGATCGTCGAGTACGTCCCCGAAGTCGTCGCGGACGGGTTCGGTCATCCGGGTCCCGTGCCCGGGCAGTTCGAGCAGCACGGTACGGGCGGCGCCGGAGACGGACTCCCGCAGGCTCGCAAAGGCCCGCGCGGCGCCGCCGGCATGGGGCAGGCAGAGGAGGGTGGGAGCGTCCGCGGGAGCCGCGGGGGCTGTGGTGGCCGGACCAGGTGAGCTCAGGGACATGTGGGTTTCTCCTTCGAAAGGGGCGCCGGAGGGCACGGGTGGTGCCGGTCGGCACGGAATGGTGAAGCGCGGAGCAGGCCCCATGCACGGGAGCGCTGAGGGGCCGTCGAGCGGGGCGGGGGCGGGACAAGGCGCAGCCGGGGCCGCACAGGCGGAGGCACAGGTGCGCATTCCGGCGAGTGGAACAGCGGGTATCGAAGTCCGTAACACCGAGGGCGCGGAGGCCAGCCGGGGCGGTCGGCGAGGGGGCGCCGTTCATGACGTGGCCGAGGCAGGCCCGCGGGTGCCCGAGGTACGCCGTCCGGTCGGCGGTGCGGCGGGGCACGGTCGGGTCCTCACGGGAGCGCGTCGGCCGGGATGAGCGGTGCCGGGCTGCCCGGATGGTGCCGTGCGGGGGCGAGGCGGTAGGGGGCGCTGGTTGGGGTGACGGCCGCCGCAGCGAGCCCGGCGGTCAGCTGCGCGGGCCCGGCGCCTGACGGCATCCCCAGCACCCGTACCACCTCACCCCCACCCGCGACCGCCACCGCCGCCCTGAACTCCGGCCCGACGTCGACGAGTTGCAGCCCCCAGGCACGCGAAGCGCCCCCCGGCACCCGGTGCAACCGCACCGGCCCACCGCGCCGCTCCCCCGGTGTCACCCACACCGCCGTGAGGTCCCCCGCGAGCCCGCTGCCCAGCGCCTTCAGCACCGCTTCCTTGCAGGCCCAGCGCGTGAACAAGCCGTCGTACAGGGCGCCTTGCGCAGCGACGCCGTGCCGGCCGTCCTCGTCTCCCTCGGACTCCGGCCACCGCGCCGCCTCCCACCCCGACAAGATCTGCCGGCGCAGCCCCGCCGGGTCCCGCAGCGGTCGTACTCGCTCCACGTCGACCCCCACCGGCCCGTCCCGGCTCACCGCGACCAGGGCCAGGCCCTCCGTGTGGGAGAGGCTGATCCGCAGGCCGGGGTCGCCGGAGACATACGGCTTGCCGAACTTTCCCGTTGCGAAAGCGACTTGGGACGCTGAACGGCCGCCGTACAGCGCCGTCACCGCCCGCAGCGCCGCGTGCGAGCACGCGTACAGCACGCGCGAGCCCGGCACGATACGGCCCCAGCGCCGCCGTTCCTCCGGCGACAGCAGCCCGGCGCAGCGGTCCACGAGCGCCTCCCGCCGGGGTCCGGCAGCAGGCTCCGGGATCACCCACACATGCACCTCGCCGGGTGGCGGGCCCCCCGTAACGCCGTGTCTCACCGCACTCATCGCCCCTCCAACCTCGGGTTCATCCCACGCAGTTGGCCCCTTGACGCAGAACTCAACACTAGTAGAGTTCATCAGGAAATGACATCATCAGGCGTTGAAATAATCGGAGGCACGGCGTGGCCAGTGACCGCGAAGAACTGCTCACCCAGCTGACCGAGTTCATCCAGGAGCGGCTGCTCGCCGAGCCCGACCCGCAGGGCCTCGCGCCGGACACCCCGCTCCTGGAGTGGGGGATTCTCACCTCGATGAACACGGCCCAGCTGCTCACCTACATCCGGGACGAGCTGGGGACCAACATCCCGCCGACCGAGCTGACCGGCACCAACTTCCAGAACCTGGACAGCATCACGGACCTGGTGCTGACCCTCCGCTGACCCGCGCGCACACGGCCGGCACGTACTGCGCGGCCGCCGCGGAACACCGCCCGACACCACACCACGACAGGAGAACACCTTGTCCGAGGCATCCGAGAACCAGGCGTCCTACGACTACGACATCGGCATCATCGGTGGCGGCCCGGCCGGTTCCACCGCCGCCTCCTACCTCGCCAAGGAGGGCCTGTCGGTGGTGGTCTTCGAGTCGGAGACCTTTCCGCGCGAGCACGTCGGCGAGTCCCTGGTGCCGGCCACCACCCCGGTGCTGATCGAGACCGGCGCGATGGAGAAGGTCGACGCCGCCGGCTTCCCCAAGAAGTACGGTGCCGCCTGGACCTCCGCGGAGGACCGGGACATCGACCACATGGGCTTCACCGGCCTGCACCACGACTTCCGCGCCGCCGAGGTGCTGTTCAGCGAGCGCGACCAGGCCGGCGTCGACCGCGACCACACCTTCCACGTGGACCGCGGCAAGTTCGACCAGATCCTGCTGCAGCACGCCGAGAGCCTGGGCGCGAAGGTCTACCACGGCGTCCGCGTCAACCGCGTCGACTTCACCGACCGCGACCGCCCGGTCATCCAGGCCAAGGTCGGCAACCAGCCGGTCGGCGTGCCGGTGCGCATGGTGATCGACGCCAGCGGCCGCCGCACGATGATGGGCAACCAGCTCAAGGTCAAGGAGCCGGACCCGGTCTTCAACCAGTACGCGGTGCACACCTGGTTCGACGACTTCGACCGCAAGGCGCTCGCGGTCGACAAGGACCAGGCGGACTACATCTTCATCCACTTCCTCCCGCTGGAGGACACCTGGGTCTGGCAGATCCCGATCACCGACACCATCACCTCCATAGGTGTCGTGACCCAGAAAGCCCGGTTCAAGGAGGCCAAGAACGACCTGGAGACCTTCTTCTGGGACACGATCGGCAGCCGCCCCGCCCTCCAGGACGCGCTGAAGAACGCCAAGCGGGTCAAGGACTTCAAGGCCGAGGGCGACTACAGCTACGCCCTCACCAAGATCGCCGACGACTCGCTCGTGATGATCGGTGACGCGGCACGCTTCGTGGACCCGATCTTCTCCAGCGGTGTCAGCGTCGCGCTCAACAGCGCGCGCCTCGCCGCCGCGGACATCATCGCCGCCCACAAGGCCGGCGACTTCCGCAAGGAGCGCTTCGACGGGTACGTCAACACGCTCCGCGGCGCGGTCAACAACTGGTACGAGTTCATCTCGATCTACTACCGCCTGAACATCCTGTTCACGGCGTTCGTCCAGGACCCGCGCTACCGCCTGGACGTACTGAAGATGCTCCAGGGCGATGTGTACGACGGCGAGCCCAAGGCCCTCGCGGCGATGCGGGACATCGTCGAGGCGGTGGAGAAGGACCCCACCCACCTCTGGCACAAGTACCTGGGCACGCTCAAGGCGCCGTCGGCCGCGGCGAAGTTCTAGCCCGTACGGCCCCCACCGGGTGGCGCGGCGCGCACCCCGCGCCGCCCGGCCCCTCCCCTTCTCTCTCCTCACCACGACCCGTCCGTTCGCTCCGGAACAAGGGGGATCCATGCCCGCCCGCAACGCAGCCAGTACCGACCCGGCCATCGCTCTCGTCGGCATCGGGTGCCGTTACCCGGGCGGTGTGGTCGATCCCGAGTCGTTCTGGCGCGTGCTGCGCGACGGCGTCGACGTCATCGGGGAGATCCCGCCCGAGCGGTGGGGCCCCGAGTACATCAGCGAGGACGGCGCCGCGCCCGGCACCGGCTACTGCCGCTGGGCCGGCGTGCTGCCCGGACTCGACGAGTTCGACGCGGACTTCTTCGGCATCTCCTTCCGCGAGGCCCGCGAGATGGACCCGCAGCAGCGGCTCCTCCTGGAGGTCTCCTGGGAGGCGCTGGAGCACGCGGGACTGACGAAACCGCAGCTCGCCGGGTCCCGCACCGGGGTCTTCTTCGGCATGCTCGGCATGGACTACACGCTGCTGCACTCCAAGACGCGCGGTGTGCAGGCCATCGACCCCTACTACGCGAGCGGCAAGGAGTTCAGCTTCGCGCCCGGCCGGGTCGCCTACACCCTGGGCCTGCACGGCCCGGCGCTCGCGGTGAACACCGCGTGCTCCTCCTCCCTGGTCGCCGTCCACCTGGCCTGCCGCAGCCTGGCCAGCGGCGAGGCCGACACGGCGCTCGCGGGCGGCGTCAACATCCTGGCCGCCCCCGAGCTGTCCATCTTCATGAGCAAGGTGCAGGCCCTGTCCCCCACGGGCCGCTGCAAGCCGTTCTCGGCCGCGGCGGACGGGATCGTACGGGGTGAGGGCTGCGGGGTCGTCGTACTGAAGCGGCTCGACGACGCGCTCGCCGACGGTGACCGGGTGCTCGCGGTGATCCGGGGCAGCGCCTTCAACCACGACGGGCGCAGCGCCGGTCTGACCGTGCCGAACGCCGGTGCGCAGGAGGCCCTGCTGCGGGACGCGCTCGCGCGGGCCGGGGCCACGCCGGAGCAGGTCGCGTTCGTGGAGACCCACGGCACCGGCACCCCGCTCGGCGACCCGATCGAGGCGTACGCGCTCCAGCAGGTCTTCGGGCCCGGCCGCGAGGGCAGGCTGCACATCGGCTCGCACAAGGCCAACTTCGGCCACACCGACGCCGCTGCCGGTGTGGCGGCGCTCATCAAGACCGCGCTGACGGCACGCCACCGGCTGGTCCCGCCGCAACTGCACCTCGGCACGCCCAACCCGGCGATCCCCTGGGGCGACGGGCCGCTCAGCATCTCCGCCGAGCCCGTGCCGGTCGACGGCGCGACCGAGGAGACGCTCTTCGGTGTGAGCGCCTTCGGGCTCAGCGGCACCAACGCGCACCTGCTGCTCTCCGCCCCGGCCACCGAGACCGAGCCGACCCTGCCCCAACAGCCGGGCCCTCAGGTGCTGTTGCTGTCCGGCTCCAGTGAGCAGGCGCTCCAGGAGCGGGCCAGGGACCTCGCCGACGCGCTGGACGCCGAGGACCGTCCCCCGCTGCCCGACTTCCTGCACACCGCGGCGGTACGGCGCTCCCACCACGAGGCGCGCGCCACGGTGATCGGCGCCGACGCGGACGAACTGCGGGCCTCGCTGCGGGAGTTGGCGCAGGGCGAGCCCGACGAGCGGACCGTCACCGGTACCGCCGAGCCGCGGCGCCGGCACCGGACGGTGTTCGTCTTCTCCGGGCAGGGCTCGCAGTGGCGCGGCATGGGCCTGGATCTGTGGGACCGGGAGCCGGTCGCCGCGGCCTCTCTTGAGCGCAGCGACGAGGTGCTGCGCGGCGCCGGGCTGCCGGGGCTGCGCGCGCTGCTCGGGGAGAGCGACCTCGCGGCCACCGAACTGGCCCAACCCGCCGTTGTCGCACTCCAGCTGGCGCTCGCCGAGGTGTGGCGGGCGCGGGGCGTGGAGCCGACCGACGTGATCGGGCACAGCCTCGGGGAGATCTCCGCGGCCTGCTTCACCGGCGCGCTCGACCTGCCCACCGCGCTGGACCTCGCCGTGCGGCGCGGGCGCATCATGAGCGCCGCCGCGGGGACCGGGCGGATGCTCGCGGTGGCGCTGTCGGAGGAGGACGCGCTGCAGGCCGCGGCCGGGACCGGGCGGGCGGTCACCGTCGCGACGGTCAACGGACCGGCCGCGACCGTGCTCGCCGGGTCCGAGGAGGACCTCACGGCCATCGCCGCGCTGCTGCGCGAGCGGTCGGTCTCGGCCCGCTTCGTACCGGGCGACTACGCCTTCCACAGCCCGGCGATGGCCCCGTACGCCGAGCAACTCCGTGCGGAACTGGCCGACTTGACGCCGACTCCGCGCCCGGAGGCCTTCGTCTCCACGGTCTCGCCGGACGAGCCGCCGGCCGTCCTGGACGCGGACTACTGGGCGGCCAACGTGCTGCGCCCGGTGCGCTTCTGGCCCGCCGTCAGGAACCTGATCGCGAGCCAGGGCGCCGACTTCGTCGAGATCGGCCCGCACCCGACGCTCGTACGACCGCTGAACGACGGTCTGGCCGCCCTGCGCCGGCAGGGCGTCGCGGTCGGCTCGCTGCGCCGGGACACCGACGGCGGCGCCACCCTGCTCGCCGCCCTCGCCGAGCTGCACTGCGCGGGCGCGGACGTCCGCTGGGACGAGCTGCTGCCCGGACGGCTGACCGACCTCCCCCGGCATCCCTGGCAGCACGAGTCGTTCTGGCTGCCGGAGGTGACGCCCGGCATGCAGTACGCGGCCGGGGCGCGGCCGGAGGCGGGCGTGCGGCCGGCCCGGCTGGCGGTGCAGCTGATCGACGAGTCGGGCAGGCCGCTGGGGCCGGCCCGGCAGCTCGACCTGGCCGACGACACGGCACCGGTGGCCGCCGGAGCGGACCTCACGACTCCGGTCGTCGCAGGAGCAGGACTCACGACTCCGGTGGAGATCCCCCCCTCCGCCGGTGACTCCCCGGTCACGGCCCCGACCCCCGACGGGGCCGACCGGGAAGTCGATCAGTCCGCCGCCGCCACCGCGAGGAGGCGGAGCGGGGCGGCGGCGGACAACTCGCCCGCGGGCGGCACCGACCGGTTGCGCAGGTCGCTCATGCGGCGCACCTCCGAGGTGCTCGCCGGGGTGCTCGGGCAGGATCCGGGCCGGCGCATCCCGCCGCGGCGCGGCTTCGCCGACCTGGGGCTGGACTCGCTGACCATCGTGGAGTTCGTGGACCGGCTCGGTCTGGAACTCGGCCTGGACATACCGCTGTCCACGCCGTTCGAACGGCCTTGCCTGGACGAGTTGGTGGACCATCTGCTGCCGCAGGTGGCGGAGCGGGAGGCGGCGGCCGGCAGCGCCGAGGAGGCGCCCTCCGCCGAGGCCTCGCCGAGTGCGGAACTCGCCGTGTCCGAGCCCCCGTTGGCCGAACCCACCCCCGCCTCCTCCCCCACTGACGACCCCATAGCCGTCGTCGGCATGAGCTGCCGTTTCCCCGGCAGCCCCTCCGTCGGTGACTACTGGCAGCTGCTGCTCGACGGCCGCGTCGTCATCCGGGACGTGCCCTCCGACCGCTGGGACGGGCAGGCCTTCCTGGCCGACGGCCCCTGGACGCCCGGCACGATCACCTCCCTGCGCGGCGGCTATCTCGACGACGTCCGCGGTTTCGACGCGGCCTTCTTCCGGGTCTCCCCGCGCGAGGCCCGCAGCCTCGACCCGCAGCACCGGCTCTTCCTGGAGGTCGCCTACGAGGCCCTGGAGGACGCCGGGGCGACCCGGGACCGGCTGCGCGGTTCGGCGACCGGCGTCTTCGTCGGGATGAACAGCTCCGACCACTCCCAGCAGGTCGCGAACCGCCTCCAGGACGTCGACCTCTACTACGGCACCGGCAACTCCTTCGCCGGGGCCGCCGGACGGCTGTCGTACTTCCTCGGCCTGACCGGCCCCAGCATGGCGGTGGACACCGCGTGCTCCTCCTCGCTGACCGCGGTGCACCTGGCGATCCAGAGCCTGCGCTCCGGTGAGAGCGACCTCGCGGTGGCCGGCGGCGTCAACGTCATCCTCAGTCCGGTCATCCCGGTCTCGGTGTCGGCCGGCGGCGCGCTGTCACCGTCCGGCCAGTGCCGCACCTTCGACGAGGCGGCCGACGGCTATCTGCGCGGCGAGGGGTCCGGGGCGGTCGTACTGAAGCGGCTGTCGGCCGCGCTGGCCGACGGCGACCGGGTGTACGCCGTGCTGCCCGGCAGCGCGGTGAACCAGGACGGTGCGAGCAGCGGGCTGACCGTGCCGAACGGGACGGCACAGCGGGCGCTGATCCAACAGGCCCTGGAACAGGCCGGGTTGAGCGGACCCGAGGTCGGTTACGCGGAGGCGCACGGTACGGGCACGCCGCTCGGCGATCCGATCGAACTGCGGGCGCTGGCCCAGTCGTTGCGGCCACAGGGCACGGACGGCGTCGCCCCGCTGCTGGTCGGCTCCGCCAAGCCCAACATCGGGCACCTGGAGGCGTCCGCGGGGATGGCCGGCCTGATCAAGGCGGTCCTGGCGGTGCACCACGGGCGGATCCCACGGCACGTCGGCGTCACGACCCGTCCGACGCCCCAAGTGCCCTGGGAGCGACTGGGGTTGGCGCTGGCAGAAGGCGCGGACAGCTGGCCCGAGCCCGGCCGTCGCCGGATCGCGGGCGTCAGCTCCTTCGGCTTCACCGGCACGAACGCGCATATCCTGGTCGCCGAAGCGCCTGTGGAAGCGGCCCACCAGACGGCCCAACAGGCGGCGCCTGCGGCCCGTTTCGCCCTCCCCCTCTCCACGGCCCACGAGTCGGCTCTGCCCGCCGCGGCCCGCCAGTATCTCGACCTGCTGGAGTCGGCCGACGCGCACGCGCTCGCCGACCTGGCGTACACCGCGGGCGCGCGCCGCAGTCACCTCGACCACCGTGCGGTCGCCGTCGGCCGGGACGTGGTCTCGGTCCGGTCGGCCCTGCGCGCCCTGGCCAAGGGCAACGAGCACCCCGGCTGGCTCACCGGGACCGCCGACGCCCCCCGCTCCTGTGTGTTCGTGTTCTCCGGCTTCGGCTCGCAGTGGGCCGGCATGGGCCGTCAACTCCTCGACAGCGAACCGGTGTTCCGTGACGCGGTGCTGGCCTGCGAGGAGGAGATGCGCAAGTGGATCGGCTGGTCGCCGCTGGCCTCGTTGCGCGGGGAGCCGGACAGCCGGCCGTTCGACGAGGGCATCCCGCAGGAGCTGATCTTCACCGTGCAGGTGGGGCTGGTCGAGCTGTGGCGCAGCTGGGGAGTCGAGCCGGCCGCGGTGGTCGGGCACAGCATGGGCGAGGTCGCCGCGGCCTGGGCGGCCGGGGCGCTGACGCTGGCGCAGGCCGCGGAGATCCTCTGCCTGCGCTCACGGCTGCTGGACACGCTGGTCGGCACCGGCGGTTCGGTGGTCGTGGGGCTCGGCCGGGAGGAGCTCGCGCCCTATCTGGTGCTGTACGAGGACAAGTTGGGCATCGCCACGATCAACGGGCCGCGCACCACGGTGGTCGCGGGTGATGTGGACGCGCTGGAGGAGCTGACGGAGGAGCTGGCCGAGGCGAACGTCTTCGTACGCCGGGTCAAGGTCCCCGTGGCCCCGCACTCGCCCCTCATGGAACCGCTGCGCGAGCGCCTGGTGTCCGGCCTCGCGCACCTCACTCCCGCCGAGGCCCAAATCCCTCTGTATTCGGGGGTGATGGGCGGCGAGGTGTCCGGCCTCGACCTCGACGCCGCCTACTGGGGCCGCAATCTGCGCGACACCGTGCTCTTCCAGGACGCGGTGAGCGCGGTCGAGGACGCGGCGGACCGGGTGTTCGTGGAGGTGTCGCCGCATCCGGTGCTGGTCTCCGGCACCGAGGAGTCCCTCGCCTCGGCCGGCGCGGGGCGCCCGCCGGTGCTGCCCTCGCTGGTCCGCGACGAGGACGAGGTGGGCGCGCTGCTGACCACGCTCGGTGCGCTGCACGCGCACGGGGTGCCGGTCGACTGGGCCGCGTTCGCGGGACCCGGCCGCAGCGTGGTGGACGTCCCGCCCTACCCCTGGCAGCGCAAGGAACACCGGCTCCCGGACCTGCCGGTGGACCGCACATCCGCCACGGGCACGCTGGTCGGCCCCCCTGTCCGCCCGGCGAACGCCCCCTGGACGGCACTGGTCCCGGTGACGGTCGACGGCACGCGCAGCCCCTGGCAGACAACGGGCGAGGGCTCCCGTACGACGGTGTCGGCACCGGCCCTCCTGGAGGCGGCCCTCGCGACGGCAGCGGCCACCGGCTCGGCGACACCGACCCTGAGCGACATACGCTTCGGCACCCCGCCCCGCACGGACACCGACAACCGCGCGACACTGCAGGCGGTGGCGGACACCCGCCAGTCCACACTGGTCCTGCGCTCACTGGCGGAGGACGCACCGCTCGATCCGGCACTGAGCGCGACGGTGGGGGCGGCGGAGGACTTCGGGACGGGCAGCGGCTTCGATACGGCGGTGAGCGCCGCGGACCTGGCGGCGGCGCACGGGACGGCCGCGGACACGACCGCCACGCGCGGCAGCACCGCGAAGCCTGCCTCCGGCACCGCAGAACCTTCCGCCGCGCACGGCAGCATCGCAAAGACTTCCGCCGCGCAAAGCCCCGCCGCGGACGCGACGCTCGCCCCCGAGCCCGGCGCGGACCTCGCCGCCACCTCGTCCCACAGCACCGCGCGCCCGGCCGGACCGGCCGAGCTCCGGCCCGGCTCGGCCCACGCCCACACGCCCGACCCCCTCGCCGACGACGAGCCCCTCCGGGCCACGCTCGCCGACGCCTTCCCCGCCCTCGGGGTGGAGTCGGCGGGCAGTGGCCGGGGGCTGGCCGAGGTCACCGTGCGGATGCCGGACGCGGCGGCGCGGCACCGGCTGCCCGCCGAACTGCTGCGGCTGGCCCTGTGGTTGACCGCCGACGGCACGACCGAGCGGGCGGCCGAAGCGCGCGTCGCGAGCATCGGGTCGGTGCGGGTCAAGGCCGCGGTCGACGGCACCGTACGACTGCTTCGTGGGCCGGTGCGGCCCGGTGCCGACGGGGCGCCGGAAGCGGATCTGACCGTGTTCGACGCGGCCGGCCGTGCCGTGCTGGAGCTGGCGGGGCTGCGGGTGTCCTCCCCCGAGGCACCGGTGGCCGCGGACGCGGGGCGGGACCGGCTGGAGAGCCTGCTGTACCGGATGGTGTGGACGCCGGCGGGCCAGCGGTCGGCATCCACCGACCAGGACGGCACCGCCCAGCCCGCGACCCGCTGGCTGGTGTGCGGCGACACGGAGCACCTGGCCGGAGCGGTGGCCGAGCAGCTGCGGGCGGCCGGCTGCGATGTGCGCCGGGTGCGCTCGCGGGCCGGTGGCGGCCGGGCTCTCGCTCTCACCGACGCCCAGGCCATTCCGGCGATCACCACCCCGGGCGACCGGCAGACCACCCCGTCCACCGCCGACCCACGCGACCTCACCCTCGACCCCACCGACCGCGACGCCTGGAACACCCTCCTCGCCGTCCACGCCAACGAACCCACCACCGGCATCTGCGACCTGTGGCCCTTGGAGGACCTCGACTCGCGGCCCGCCGGCTGGCACTCGACGGTCGCGCTGACCGCCGCGCTGGCCGAGGCTGAGGGGCCGACGGCTCGCCTCTGGCTGGTCACCCGGCACGCGCTGCTGCCGACCGGGCACGCCGGCTACCCCGACGGCAACCAGGGCGCGCACGCGGGGCTCGGCCGCACGCTGGCGATGACCCGCCCGGACGCGTGGGGCGGACACGTCGACCTCACCCACGGCAGCTCGGAGGAACTGCGCACCCTGGTGACCCGTCTGCTGGGCGCGCCCGGCGACGAGCACGTCCGGATCGAGCACTCGGCGGTCCAGGTCGGCTCCCTGGTCCGCGGCGCACCCCCGCAGCGGACCGCGCGCAGGACCCTCCCCGCCGACCGCTGGCACCTGGTCACGGGTGCGGGCGGCGCGCTGGCCCCGTGCGCGGTGGACTGGCTGATCGGTGCCGGCGCCCGGCGCGTCGTCCTGGTCGACACCGAGTCCGTGTCAACTGCGGGAACCGCACCCGACCGGATCGCCGCCTGGCGCGACCTCGGCGTCGAGATCCGCACCGCGGCCACCCACGGCTCGCGCCCCGAACTCGCCTTCCTGGTCGAGGAGTTGCGTGCCGAGTGCGGTATCGCCTCCGTCGTCTGCGCGGGCTCGCCCGGCGCCGCCGTACCGCTGGAGGAGACCACCGAGGCCGTCCTGCGGGGCGAGTTGAACCGGGCGGAGACCGCCGAGGTGTTGCATCGGCTCACCGCCAAGGACCCCGTGCGGCTGTTCGTGCTGCTCGGTTCCGTGCCCGGCACCTGGGGCGGTGCCGTCACCGGCGCCTCCGCGCCCTCCGACTGGTCGCTGCGCGCGCTCGCGGCGCGACGCCGGGCCGCCGGGCTGCCGGTGACGCATCTGGAGCTGATGCCGCTGGTCGGCAGTGAACTCCTCGACGAGCGGACGACGTTACTGCTGAAGACCAGCGGTATCGGCCCGCTGGAGGAGCAGGACCTGGTCGCCGCGCTCGATCTGCTGGCGTGGGACGACTCGGTGCACTGGGCGGTCGCGGACGTCGACTGGCAGCAGTTCCGCACCGCGCTCGCCGACGCCCCGCACCGGCGGCTGTTCGCCGAGGTGCTGGGCGGTGCGCAGCGCGCGGACGGCACCGGGTTCGTGGCCGGCCTCGACGCCCTCGACCCCGAGCAGCGCCGGGACCGGACGCTGGACTGGGTGTGCGGGCAGGTGGCCGCGGTGCTCGGGCTCCCGGAGGACGAACTCCGCGCAGACCAGGGCTTCTTCGATCTCGGCATGGACTCGGTGATGTCGCTGACGCTGCGGCTGAGGCTCGCCCGCGAGCTGGACGTCGAGCTGTCCTCGACGGTCGCCTTCGAGCACCCGACGGCCCTCGCGCTCACCGCCCATCTGCTGGAGCGCCTCGGCTACCCGGCCGACGCACCGGACCGGGCAGGCCAGGACGACGGGCCCGCCGAACCGGCCGCCGCCGAGGGCACGGGCGACCTCGACGATCTCGACGACGACGAACTGCTACGCCAGTTGGAGGCGGAGATCTCCGACTCACAGAACTTCGGGTTTGAGGAGAACTGATGACGAAGAGCCACGCCGAGCAGCCGAGCCAGGACGTCCTGCGCGGCCGGCTGAAGGACTCGCTCGGCACGATCCGCAGCCTGCGCGCCCGCGTCCAGGAGCTGCAACGGGCCCAGCCGCTCGCGGTGATCGGCATGTCCTGCCGGCTGCCGGGCGGCGCGAGCCCCGAGGAGTTCTGGCAGTCCCTGTCCGACGGCCGCTCCCTGACGTCGCAGTTCCCCGAGGAGCGGCATTCCGTCGCCGGTTTCTACCACCCGGACCCGGACCACCCGGGCACGGCGTACACCCTGTCCGGGAACTTCCTCGACGGCCCGGTGGACGCCTTCGACCCGACGGTGTTCGGCATCTCGCCCCGCGAGGCCGCGGGCATGGACCCGCAGCAGCGCCTGGTGCTCGAACTGGCCTGGGAGGCCATGGAGAACGCCTGTCTGCCGCCCGCCGAGCTGGAGGGCTCCCGGGTGGGTGTCTTCCTCGGCGCCAGTACGAGCGACTACGTCCGGATGCGGCAGCAGAAGGGCGCGATGGCGGACGTCGACGCCTACCAGCTGATCGGCGAGCCGAGCTTCCTGGCCGGCCGGGTCTCGTACACCTTCGGTTTCCAGGGCCCGAGCATGGTGATCGACACGGCGTGCTCGTCCTCGTTGGTGGCGCTGGAGCAGGCGGTGCAGAGCCTGCGTTCGCGGGCCTGCGACACCGCGCTGGTGGGCGGTGTGAACCTGATGCTGTCGCCGTACGGGTTCGTGCTGGTCAGCAAGTTGCGGGCGCTGTCGCCCGACGGGCGCTGCAAGACCTTCGACGCCTCCGCGGACGGGTACGCGCGCGGCGAGGGCGGTGCCCTGTTCGTGCTGAAGCGGCTCAGCGACGCCGAGGCGGCCGGAGACCGCGTCCTGGCCGTCGTGCGCGGGGTGGCCACCGAGCACGACGGCCGCAGCAGCGGTCTGACCGTGCCGAACCCGGCCGCCCAGCAGAACGTCATCACCTCGGCGCTGAAGAACGCCGAGGTCGCCGCCGAGGACCTCTCCTACGTCGAGGCGCACGGCACCGGCACCCAGCTCGGCGACCCGATCGAACTCCAGGCGCTCAACGCGATCACCAGCGTGAACCGCCCCAACGACCGTCCCCTGCTGGTCGGTTCGGTGAAGACGAACATCGGCCACCTGGAGCCGGCCGCGGGCGCCGCGGGCATGCTCAAGGTCGTCCTGGCGCTCCAGCACGACACCCTGCCGAGGCATCTGCACCTCAACGACCCCAATCCGCAGATCCCTTGGGAGCTGCTGAACGTCAAGGTCACCACCGTCGACACGCCGTGGCCCGAAGGCCCGCGGCTGGCCGGCGTCAGCAGCTTCGGCGCGAGCGGCACCAACGCGCACGCCGTCCTCGGCGAGGCCCCCCGGCCCGCACCCCGCGAGGGCAACCCGCGCGAGGTGGGACTGCTGACCCTCAGCGCCAACAGCCCCGAGGCACTGCGGGCGATGGCACGGGCTTACGAGGCTCCGGTGCGCGCGGCCGATCCACGCACCCTGTCGGACATCTGCTACTCGACGCACGTCGGCCGCGCCCGGATGAAGCACGGGCTGACCGTGACCGGCGACCGCGACCAACTCGCCGCCGGGCTGGCCGCGTTCGCGTCGGGCGAGCGGGCCGAGCAGGTGGCCGTGCACGGTCCGGCCGGCGCCAAGGCACGCAGGGTGGGCTGGCTGTTCACCGGGCAGGGCTCGCAGTACGCGGGGATGGCGGCCGAACTCGCCGCCACGGAGCCGGTGTTCGCGGAAGCGCTCGCCGAGTGCGTGGCGGCCCTGGACCAGTATCTCGACGAGCCGCTGGGGCCGGTCCTCGCGGGCGCCGGGGACGGTGAGCGGATCAACCGTACGGGCTTCACGCAGCCCGCGTTGTTCGCCGTGGAGTACGCGCTGGCCCGGATGTGGGAGGCGTGGGGTGTGCGGCCCGGCGCGCTGATCGGGCACAGCCTGGGCGAGATCACCGCGGCCTGCGTGGCCGGGGTGCACTCATTGGAGGACGCGGCCCGGCTGGTGACCGCGCGGGCCCGGCTGATGGAGGCGCTGCCCGCGGGCGGGGTGATGGAGACCCTGGTCTGCGACGAGGAGTCGGTGCGCGCGGCGCTCGCGGAGGCGGGCCCGCTGCCCGGGACCTCGGTCGCCGCGGTGAACGGGCCGACGGACGTCGTCCTGTCCGGGCCCGAGGAGGAGGTCGGCCGGGTGGTCGGCGTACTCGCGGCGCGGGGCGTCAAGCACCGGCGGCTGAACGTCTCGCACGCCTTCCACTCCCCGCTCATGGCACCGATGCTCGACGAATTCCGGTCCGTCACCGAGAGCCTGACGTTCCATCAGCCGAAGTACCCGATCATCTCGAACGTCACGGGCCGCGAGTGGGGTCCCGAGCAGCTGAGCCCGGCCTACTGGTCGGAGCACGTGCTGGCGCCGGTCCGCTTCTACCAGGGCGTCACCCGCCTGTACGAGACGGGCTGCCGCACCTTCCTGGAGCTCGGCCCCGCCCCTGTCCTGCTCGGGCTCGGCGCCCGCTGCCTGCCCGAGGACGGGGTGGCGTGGATCCCCTCGCTGCGCCGGGACCGCGAGGACGCGCACATCGTCGGCCAGGCCCTGGGCGCCCTGCACCACCGGGGGGTCGTCGTCGACTGGCAGGCCGTGCACGCCGCCGAGCAGCCCCGCCGTACCACCATGCCCAGCTACCCGTGGCAGCGCGAGCGCTACTGGTTCAACGACGGCGACCCGTCCGGCGAGGCGTCGGCGCTGCCCGCCGACGAGGGCCCGGGCGCGCTCTTCGAGGGCCATCTGATGTCCGGGCCGCCCACCTTCTCGCCCCAACTCGACCAGCTCTCCGAGGTGTTCGTGCAGACCGGCCCGGACGGCCGCCGTCAGGTGTCGGCGGGCGGGTTCTGCAACTGGGCGCTGGCCGGTGCGGCCAAGCTGCCCGGCGCGCAGCCCCGGCTGGTGGACCGGTTCGTGGTGGGCGAGCCGCTGCTGCTCGACCCGGAACACCGGCCCGCGAAGATACGGGTGTATGTGCTGCCGCAGGACGACGAGGGCCGTTCGCTGTTCCTGTGCTTCTCGCGGCAGGGCGTCGAGTCGGTGGAGTCGGGCAGCTGGCGGCTGCACGCCCGCGGGGTGCTGGTGCGCCGGCCGCCCACCGACACGGGCGGCGACCTGGAGTCCATCCGGGCCCGCTGCGTGCCGGCCGACCCGGCCGGGATCAGCGTGCCGGCCTGGGCCGAGCCGGTCGTCAACGAGGTCTACCAGGGCCCCGGCGAGGTCCTCGCCGAGGTCAACCAGGAGGCCGAGAAGCTCCCCCGCGGTGCCCTGCTCGACCTGACGCTGGGCCTGCTGCGCCAGTCGGAGCACGCCCCCGAGCCCGCTGCCGCGCTGCCGACCGCGGTCCCGACGGGCACCCGCCGCTACGTCCACGGCTGGCTAAGCGGGCCGGGCGAAGTCGGCTGCGGTTCGGCAGCGCCCCAAAGGGGCGCGGGGAACTGCGCGACCAGCCACGACGGCGCCGCAGACGAGCCACGACACACCGCCGCACATCCAGCGGAGCGCTCAGCCCCCTCCCCCGGCGAGGGCGGGCTGCGCGGCGGCCTGGAGATCCTGGGCGCCGACGGCAGCGTGCTGATCGCCATGCGGGACGTGCAGCTGCGCCCGTCGGCCGAGCCCGCCGCGCCCGAACCGGCGCGCGCCGAGCACGCCGAGACGGTGTGGGAGGAGGTCTGGCGGCCCGCCGACCCGGCGCGCTTCACCACCCGGAGCCTGCGCGGGGAGCGGGTGCTGCTGCTGGGCGGCGGTGAGCTCGCCGAGGACGTCACCAAGCAGCTGGTGCTGCGCGGCGCCGACGTGACCCGCTCGGACGCCGCCGCCGACACGGCCGTACTCGCCCTGAAGCTGAACGGGACGTACGAGCACGTCGTGCTGCTCGGGGCGCTGGAGCTGCCGGTGTCCGGGTTCGACGCCGACTCGGTGCGGCTGGCGCGGGAGAGTGTCGAGCACGTGTTCCTGGCGGTGGCGCGGACGCTGGCGGAGCGGGAGGCGCCGACCCGGATGTGGGCGGTGACCCGGGGTGCCCAGTGGACCGGGGCCGGACAGCGTGAACTGTGCGTGCCCGCAGGGCCGTTGTGGGGGCTCGGCAAGGTGGCCGCGCTGGAGCATCCCGAGCTGTGGGGCGGTCTGCTGGACCTGGATCCGCGCGGTGCGGCGGACGAGGCGGAGCAGATCGCGACGCTGCTCGCCACCGAGACCGCCGAGGACCTCACGGCCCGGCGCGGCGGCGAGATCCTGGTGCCGCGCCTCGTCCCGGTCGCGCCGGCCGAGCAGCGCCCGCCGCTGCGGCTGAGCGACCTCGGCAGCTACCTCGTCACCGGCGGTCTCGGCAGCCTCGGTCTGCTGGTCGGCGAGTGGCTCGCCCGCTCCGGCGCGGGCACCGTCGTCCTCATCGGCCGCACCGGACTGCCGGACCGCTCCCGCTGGGAGTCGCCCGACCTGGACGACGCGACGGCCGCGAAGATCGCCGGGGTACGGCGCATCGAGGCGCAGGGCGCGGAGGTGCGGGTCGAGGCGATCGACGTCTGCGACGAGATCGCGCTGCGCTCGCTGACCGACCAACTCGGCCTGGCCGGACGCCCGTTGCGGGGCGTCGTACACGCGGCGGGTTTGTCCGAGCCGCAGTTCCTGCGGGAGAGCGACCCGGAGACGTACGACCGCTGCCTGCGCCCGAAGGCCGACGGCACCTGGGCGCTGCACAACGCGACCGTCGACCAGGACCTGGACCTGTTCGTGTCCTTCTCCTCGATCGCGTCGGTGTGGGGCTCGCAGCATCTGGCGGGCTACTCGGCCGCCAACGCCTTCCTGGACTCCTTCGCGCACTTCCGCAACCTGCGGGGCCTGGCCGCCACGACCGTCAGCTGGGGGCCGTGGGGCGCGCGGTCGGGCCTCGCGGACGACTCGGTGATGGCGTTCCTGCGCTCCATCGGGCTCGTCCAGCTGGACCCGGAGCACGCGCTGGAGCTGCTCGGCGCGGCAATCGCCGACGGTGTCGCGCACCGCACGGTGTGCGCGGCGGACTGGGCGCTGTTCCGGGACCTGATGGAGGCGCGCCGGGAGCGGCCGGTCCTCGCCGAGATCCGCAGCGCGCCCGCCACCGGCGGTGCGGGCGACGATCCCGAACTCGGGCCGCTGACCGCCAAGTTGATCGGTCTCCCGTACGCCGAGCGGCTCGCCGAGCTCAACGAGTACATCCGCGTCCAGCTCTCCGCGATCCTGCGCATGGAGCTGGACACCCTGACCGAGGACACCCGCCTCGCCGACATGGGCCTGGACAGCCTGATGGTGATGGAGCTGATCAGCCGCTGCCGGGACGACCTGCGCCTGGAGATCAGCAGCCGCGACTTCTTCGCCTGCCCCGGCATCCACTGGGGCGCCCATCTGCTGGAGCTGGTCGAGGCGAAGCACCCCGCGCCCGCCGCCCAGGCGTGACCGACCGGCCTTCCGCCCCGACCACTGGAGGAACGAGCATCATGCAGCCACTGCCCGCGTCCGGACCGTCCGGCCCGGCGGACTTCGACGTCGCCGTCCTGGGCGCCGGCATCGCCGGTTCCGTACTCGCCGCCATCCTGTCCCGCAACGGCGTGAAGACCGTCCTGATCGACGCGGGCACCCACCCGCGCTTCGCGGTGGGCGAGTCGACGATCCCGTACACCTCGGTGATGCTGCGCATTCTCGCCGCCCGCTACCGGGTGCCGGAGATCGCGCACCTGAGCCACTTCTCCACGATGCGCTCCAAGGTGTCGTCCAACTCAGGCCAGAAGCGCAACTTCGGCTTCGTCTACCACCGGGAGGGCGCGTCTCAGGACCCGCACGAGATCAACCAGTTCGTGATCCCGGTGGCGCTGTCCACCGAGTCGCACATGTTCCGCCAGGACGTCGACGCCTACATGTACAACGTGGCGCTGAAGTACGGCTCCACGGGCCGCCTCGGCACACGGGTGAGCGACGTCGACATCGACGGCTCGGGCGTCACCCTCGCCGTGGAGAACGGACCGGACATCCGCGCCCGCTACATCGTGGACGCCGGTGGCCACAACTCGCCGCTGGCAAGGAAGTTCGGCCTGCGCGACGAGGTCCCGCAGCAGCGCACCCACTCGCGCACCATCTTCACGCACATGATCGGGGTGCGTCCGTACGACGACTGCCCCGCCGCCCGCTCGCACGACAACCCGAGCCCCTGGCACCAGGGCACGCTGCACCACATCTTCGACGGCGGCTGGGTGTGGGTCATCCCGTTCGACAACCACAAGGGCGCGACCAACCGGCTGTGCAGCGTGGGTCTGACCCTGGACCCGCGCCGGCATCCGAAGACGGACGAGCCGCCGGAGCGGGAGTTCGCGCGGTTCCTGGAGCGCTTCCCGGACATCGCCCCGCAGTTCAAGGACGCGAAGGCGGCCCGGCCGTGGGTGTCCACCGGGCGGCTGCAGTACTCGTCCAAGCAGGTGGTGGGCGACCGCTTCTGCCTGACCTCGCACGCCGCGGGCTTCGTCGACGCGCTGTACTCGCGGGGCCTGACCAACACCACGGACGTGGTCAACTCCCTTGCCTGGCGGCTGATCGAGGCCGTCAAGGACGACGACTTCTCGGCGGAGCGCTTCGCCCACGTGGAGACCCTCCAGCAGGGCCTGGTGCGGGCCCACGACGACGTCGTCGCCTCCTCCTTCACCTCCTTCCGCGACTACGGCATGTGGAACGCGACGTTTCGCATGTGGGCGCTGGGCACCGTGCTCGGCACGCTCAACGCCCAGGACGCGCTGACCCGCTTCCAGCGGACCAACGACCCCATGATCTGGCGGGAGTTGGAGGCGCAGCCGCACCCCGGGGCGCTCTTCCCTGCGAGCGTCGGCTTCAACAAGATCACCGATGCGGCCTGGTCCGCCTGCCGGGACGTCGAGGCGGGCCTGATGACGCCCGACCGGGCCACGGGCGAGCTCTTCGACCTCCTCCAGGACGACGCCTACGCCCCGCCGCCCTTCGGCCTCCACGACCCGGCCAACCGCTTCTACAACCCCAACCCGCCCCGCATGCTGCGCACCATGCACTGGGCCAAACGCGGCTCGGCGGCCCCCGACACGGGCCCGGTCGTCGCCAGTGCCCTGGCCGGCTTCCTGCGCTCCCGTCTGCACAGGCCCGCGTGAGCGGGAAGGAGGATCCGACGATGCCCGAGAAGGAAGCGTCACCGAAGCCCGCGGCGGCGACCGGGCCGACGGCGGCCGAGCCCGGGACCCCGGCAACCGGCACCGGAAGGCAGCGCCGTCCGGCGACACCGAAGGACCTGCGGGAGCGGCGGACACCCGCCCCCGCCAAGGACACGGCCGGCACCGCACGGGTACCGGCAGCGGGAAAGAAACCGTCGAACGGCTCACCGACGTCAGGGACGGCGGCGCCGACCGAGGAAGCCAACTCCAAGGCTGCGAGCGCCAGTTGGCTAGACGGGGCCGATGCCGTGGGAGCAGCCGAGTCGGCGCTCCCGGACGAACCGGACGAACCGTCGGGCGCGCCCACGGACGCCACCCGGCTCCACGACTCGGCACAGCCCGGCCCCGCCACCTCCACCTCACCGGCCGCCCCCTCCCCGGACACCCCCCGCCACAAGGTCGCCGTCCTCGGTGCCCACCTCGGCGGTGCCATGCTCGCCGCCGTCCTCGCCCGCGCCGGGGTCGACGTCGTGCTCGTGGACTCGCGGCACGACTCCGAGATCCCGGCCGGTGAGACGACCGTGCCGTACACCGCCGAGGTCTTCGAACTGCTCGCGCGCCGCTACGGCGTCCCGGAGCTGGCCGCGCTGGGGCACTTCGGGCAGCTGCCCGAGCAGGTGCGCCGTACCTCGGGGCTCAAGTCGAGCATCGGCTTCGTGTACGCCCGCCCCGGCGCCCGCGTCCGCCCGCACCAGGTGCTCCAGTTCAACGTCCCGAGCGAGCACGGCGAATCCCATCTGTACCGGCCGGACGTGGACGCCTGGGTGCACCGCGTCGCCGTCGGCCACGGGGCACGGGTCCCCCGCAACCGCCCCACGCTGAGCGAAGTCCGCGGCGAGGCAGGGGACTTCACCGTCGAGCTCGCCGACGGCACCGCCGTGGCCGCCGAGTTCGTCGTCGACATGTCCGGCCCCGACGCCCCGATGCTGACCCGCCTGGGCACCCCCTTGCGCCCCCTGCGCCACTCCTCCCGTGTGCTCACCGCCCACCTGCGGGGCGTACGCCCCCTGGAGCGGCGCGTCGACCCCGGCGCCGGCGGCACGCCCTGGACGGGCGGCACGACCCAGGTCGTCTTCCCCGGCGGCTGGATCCAGCTCGTGCCGTTCGGCGCCGAGCGCACCGGCGAGGACGCCCTGACCAGCGTGTCGGTCAGCCTCGACACCAAGCTGTGGCCGCAGGGCTCGGCCTCGGCGGAGGAGGACTTCCAGCAGCTGGTCGCCCAATTCCCGGATCTGGCCTGGCAGTTCGCGGAGGCTACGGTGGTCCGCCCGTGGACGAGCGCGGAGGGCTGGCAGTACGCGGCCACCGCGACCACCGGCCCCGGCTTCGTCGTCCTCGACCGCTCAGCCGTACGCTGTGACTTCACGCTCTCCCGTGACGTCACGCTCACCGCGGAGCTCGTCCACGCGGCGGCCGCCCACCTCATCGCGGCACACGAGGACGGCGACTGGTCCGAGGCCCGCTTCGGCGGCCTGGCGGCCCTGCAGTCGTCCCTGATCGAGCACAGCGAGCGCCTGCTCGGCACGGCGCTCACGGCGACCACCGACTTCCGGCTCTGGAACGCCTTCTGCCGGGTGTGGCTGCTGCACTCGATGTTCGCCGCCCTCTCCCTGAAGCGGGCCCGCAACGACGCCCTGGCCAGCGCCGGCGTCCCCGGGCAGTGGCGGGAGGTGGGCCGGCACCGGGGCGCCGGCCTGTGGTTCCCGGTGTACGCCGGGTTCGTGGCCCTCTTCGACGACGCGGACCGGCTGCTGCGGCAGGTCGCCGACCAGCGGCTCGCGCCCGGCGACGCGGCCGAGCGGATCTTCGGCCAATTGCGCCGCGCTTCCTTCGTCCCGCCGCTCTTCGGCTTCGGCGACCCGACCGACCGCTACTACAACTTCACGCCGCTCAAGCGGATCAAGGTCCTGCTCTGGGCCAAACGCCGCGCCCCGTACGCGGTGCGCCGGGTCCTGACGCCCGGCGCCACCGTCCTGCCCAGCGTCGAGCGGTGACCCGCGGGCAGATGACTCCCTGAAGGGCGGCAGGGAAGGAGCCGCCGTCCCGTGTTCACCGGGCGATGAGCGCGGGGCGGCGGCTCGCCGCTGCCGTTCGCGGTGCCGCCGGGTCCGGTTCGACTCCCCTTCGGCCGTGGCCTGTTCGGATCCGGCCAGACTCCGTACCGGCGCGCGGGCGCGGCTGGACACCGCGCACGCGTATCGGAATGCTCCCTACCGGGGAGTCCTCGCATGTGGAATGCTGGTAACGTTGATTTCCACAGCACATGAATTAACGACGGAGGGGGCAATGAGCAACGGAGCCGGAAGCCCCTGCCCGAACAGCACCGGCGTGCCGCGCGGCGCGCCGGCCCGTGCGAAGCGGCCCACCCGCGGTGGTGGCCGGCGGCCGGGTCAGAGCGGCACGCGGGACCAGATCCTCACCGCCGCGCTCCAGCTCTTCGCCGACAAGGGGTACTCGGGCACGACGATGCGCGGCATCGCGCAGCAGGCCCAGGTGGACCCGGCGCTCATCCACCACTTCTTCAACAACAAGGACGGCCTGTTCCAGGACGCGGTCTCCTCGCGGATCGACATGTCCGCGCTCTTCGACTCCCTCACGGACGAGGAGGTGGAGGCCGGACTGAAGGACCGCGGCGAGTGGATCGCGCGTACGTTCCTCTCCTTCTGGGAGGACGAGTCGACGCGGCCCGCGCTGGTCGCCGTATACCGGACGAGCCTGTCGGACGAGGCGACGGCGAAGACCTTCCGCGACCAGATCGAGGCCGCCTTCGAGGCCTGCCTGCGCCGGATCGTCCCCGAACACACCGAGCGCACACCGGCGTTCACGTCCCTGGTCTCCGCACAGCTCGCGGGCCTGGTGATGCTCCGCTACGTCCTCGCCGTGGAACCCCTCGCCTCACTCGACTTCGAGGAACTCATGGACTGGCTCGCCCCTGCCATCGAGGTCCACTTCGAGCGGGTGGTGCAGCGGTAGGGGGTGGGGGGCGGCGGACACCGGGACGCCTTCCCGGCGTGCGGCGAGACCGGGCGCGGCCTGCTCGTGCTCGCGCACCTCGGCGCCGCGTCCGGCTGGCGGCTCACTCCATGCGTCGGGCCCGCGCCCGGCCGGCGACTCACTCCACGCGTCGGCACCGCGCCCGGCGCGTTCCTCTCCCTGCGCACCGCGGCTCTGTCCGGCCCACGCCTCCTCCCGCTCGCCGCCACTGCTCCTGCCCCTCATCTCCCCCCGCCCGCCCGCGCCTTCGGCCCGCGCAAGGACGAACACCCCTCGCCCGGCGGCGAGCGCGGCAGCAACGCCGGCGACGACTGTGGGTGCGCCTGTCGGATAGCGGTCGCCCAGGACGACGGCCCCGATCACCGCGGCGAACACCGGGTTGACCAGTGTGACGGTGGCGAGCGGGGCCTCCAGGCCGGTGCGGTAGGCGAGTTGGCAGAGCAGGAGCCCGGCCGGCGCGAGGAGGAGAACGCCGACGGTGACCAGGATCGCGGGGCCGGGTCGGCCAAGTCCCCCGCCGGTCAGCTCCAGTACCGCCGTCTGGGCGAGAGCGGAGGCGGCGGCGAAGGCAACCCCAGCGGCGGCCGCGTACGCCAGGCTGGCAGTCGACGCGCGGCGGGCCGCGGCCGCCATCGCAACCGGCATGCCGAGCGCCACGGCGGCCAGGCCCGCCACCTGAGCCAGTTCCGCCCCGTCCAGCGCGCGGCTCGTGCCCGTCGCCGGGATCAGCGCCAGCATTCCGGCCACGCCGGTGACCGTCAGCGCCGTGCCCGACCACTGCGCGGCGGTCATCCGGCGCCCGAGGACCAGGGACGACAGCAGCGGTGCCGCGACCAGGGTGAGGACGCCGAGCATCTGTACGGCGACCAGTGAGCCGTAGCGCAGACCCGCGGTGTGCAGCAGCGCGCCCAGCGCGTTGAGCAGGACGGAGATCCACCACGCGGCCGAGCGCCCGAGGGGCCGGCCGCCCGGCCCGGCGCTGCGCACGGCCGCCGCCCGTTGCGCGACGGCCGCAGCGGCGTACACGAGGGCCGAACCCGCACCGAGCGCCAGTACCGGAAACACGGTGCTCACGAAGTCCTTTCGCCCTGCGGGGCACGGCAGTTGAGGGGAGTTGAGGGGAAACGACCGGGCCGGGGTGCCGCGTCGAACGGCGCGGTACCCCGGCCCGGAGGGGGGTGATTCGCGGCTCACGCTCCGCCCGGCACGTCCTGGACGTCCTCGGGGCGGATCCGCGGCAGGGCGAGCACCAGCAGGCAGGACAGGCCGAAGCAGCCGATCTGCCAGTACACGACCTGTTCGAAGCTGTCGCTGAAGTTGGCCTTGCGCGCCTCGGGCAGAGCCGTGCCGAGGACCGCCGACCTCACCTTCTGCTTGACCTCCTGCGGCAGCGGGCTGTTCGCCATCTCCGTCTGGATCTTGGCGCAGCTGGCCGGCGTCTCGGTGAGGTCCTTCTGGTTCATCTTGTCGTGGAAGCAGGTCGTGAAGGCCGTGCTGATCTGCGCCTGCTGCGCCTCGGCGACTCCCGCGGCCGCGAGGTCGGAGCGCAGCTGCGGCACGGCCGAGGAGCTGGCCTCGTCGGCGTTCGTGCCGAGCAGCCCGTAGAAGAGGATGCCCGCGACCGCGATGCCGATGGCGATGCCGACCTGCTGGACGGTGGCGAGCATGCCGGACGCGGAACCGGCGTTGCTGGAGCGGATACCCGCCAGGATGATGCCGGTGCACGGGGCGAGGAAGAACCCGCCGCCGAGGCCGGCCACCATCAGGGAGGGGATCAGCTGGTAGCCGTGCAGGTCGGAGCCGGCCCAGTGCAGGGTGCCGATCACGCCCGCCATGCCGATCAGGAGCAGCCCGGTGCCCAGCGCGAGCGTCTTGGTGCCGAGCTTCTTGACCACCGCGGCCGACCGCGCCGAGCCCACCGCGATCAGCGCGGCGAAGCCGAGGCTGACCAGACCGGCGGAGATGGGCGTGTAGTTGAAGCCGATCTGCAGGCTCATGAAGAACGTCATGAAGAACGACGGGATGCCCGCGAAGAAGACGACGCTGATGATGAGCCCGACGGTGAACGACCGCTCCCGGAACAGCCCGGTGGGCACGAGTGGTGAGCGGTCGACGAGTTTCGTCAGCTTGTTCTCGTAGACGAAGAACTCGGCGAGCAGCAGCGGACTGAGCACAAGCAGCACCAGGCTCCAGCCCGGCCAGTCGTGCTCACGGCCGATGACCAGCGGCAGGATCAGGCTGAACAGACCGGCGGTGAGGATGACCGCGCCGGTCACGTCGAGCCGCTGCGCGCCCGGCGCCGAGGACTCGGGGATCTTCGCCATGCCGAGGCACAGCGCGATCAGGCCGATGGGCAGGTTGACGTAGAAGATCGCCCGCCAGTCGGTGCCCAGGATGTCCAGGTCGATCAGCCAGCCGCCGAGGACCGGGCCGAGCACGGTGCCGAGGCCGACCGAAGCGCCGTACATGGCAAGGGCCTTGGGGCGTTCCTGGGTCGAGAAGGTGACCTGGATGATGGACAGGACCTGGGGGAACATCAGGCCCGAGCACATCCCCTGGAGGATCCGCGAGGCGATCAGGAAGGTCGAGTCGGGGGCCGCGCCGCACAGTGCCGAGGCGATGGTGAAGCCCAGCATGCCGATGAGGAAGACCTTCTTGCGGCCGTGGATGTCACCGAGCCGGCCGCCGGTCACCAGGGTGCAGGCGAAGGCCAACGAGTAGACGGCGACGACCAGTTGGATCTCGGCGAAGGTCGCGCCGAGATCGCTCTGCAGCGAGGGCAGGGCGACCATCGTGATGGTCGTGTCCAGCATCTGCATGAAGATCGCGGACAGGGTGACCGCGAGGATCACCCAGCGTGCCGGGTTGCCGGTGGCGGACGGTGCGGGCGGGGCGCCGGGCGGAGCGGCCGCCTGGACGCCGGTGTCGATGGATTCCATGTTTCCTCCCTGGGTCCACTGCCTGCCCGACAGCGCCCTCAATATTTCACTCTCCAATGAAGTCTACGAGTACTGAATTCTTTGGCGCAACCGCGGAGACCGCGATCCGGACACCCACCGTCCGCCCAATGACACGCAGCGGCACCGCTGTTGGACCTGCGGCGACGAGCACGGAGGGCAACGGACCGGGCCCCGCGGGGCGTTTGCGGGGAGGAACGGGCACGGCAGAGCGGACGCCCCGGCGAAGAGCGCGGGGCGTCGAGGTCAACAGGCGCCGAACGGCAGGGGGTTCAGGAGGCGTCGCGCACGGGGTCGACATCACCGTGCCGCGCGACAGCCAGGTAGGAGGCGACCACCGGGGTCAGGGCGTGCACGAGCTCGTCGCCGCCGTCCGCCTCCGCCAACTCGGGTGGCAGCAACCCCATATGACGGGAAGTCATCACACCGATGAACAGGCTGCTGATCAGCCACACCCTGACCTCGTCCGGCCCGCCGTCCGCGACCCCCTCGGACAGCAGAGACTGGCTCAAACGCTCCCTCGCCGCGGGCAGATCCGAAGCAGAACGGAGCACTCCGAGGATGCGCCGGCGCTGCACCGGGTCGTTCCAGTCGGCGACGGCATGCCTCAGCAGCCACTCCGCCGCACCCATGTCACCCCGCTCCAGGGCCTCGCGGATCACCTCGGCCGGCCGGACCGTCTCTTCGACGACAGCTCGATAAAGCGCCTCCTTCGAAGCGAAGTAGTGCGTGACCAGGGCCGGATCACATCCGGCGTCCGCGGCCACGGCACGCATCGAGGTGTTGCCGAAGCCGAGTTCCGCGAAGAGATCCGCCGCGGAGCGCATGATCGCGTGGCGGGTTCCGGACGCGCCTCTAGCCTTTGCCACGGCGGCACTTCCTCTCGATCCCGAGTCCCCCGTAGGACGCGCGACACTAATTCATGTTGGCGTGAAGTCTACGGTCCGTGATTTCTCAGGTCAAAGCTTCTCGGTGACGACCTGGTGACGCCGCGTCAAAGTGCAGGCCAGAGGGCGGATCGAGCTTCACAGGTGACCGCCGACTCAATTCAACGCCCATTGAAATCATCGTTTGTTGAGCTTACGCTCACGGCGGGGCGCCGGGCCCACACCCGAGCCCGTCCGTGCGACACGCGCATTTCCGCCCAGGGAGAGGCACTTGCCGGTGACGTATCAAACAGAGCAGCTCGACCGGGTCGTCATTCGCTTCTCGGGCGACTCCGGCGACGGCATGCAGCTGACAGGCGATCTGTTCACCTCGGAGACGGCGTCGTTCGGGAACGACCTGGCGACGCTGCCGAACTTCCCCGCCGAGATCCGCGCCCCCGCAGGCACCCTGCCGGGCGTCTCGTCCTTCCAGCTGCACTTCGCCGACCACGACATCCTCACCCCGGGCGACGCGCCGAACGTCCTGGTCGCCATGAACCCGGCGGCCCTCAAGGCCAACATCGCCGACCTCCCGCGCGGCGGCGAAGTCATCGTCAACACCGACGAGTTCACCAAGCGGGCCCTGCAGAAGGTCGGCTACGAGGCCTCCCCGCTGGAGGACGGCTCCCTCGACGCCCACCATGTGCACGCCGTCCCGCTGACGACACTGACGGTCGAGGCGCTCAAGGACTTCGACCTGTCCCGCAAGGAGGCCGAGCGCAGCAAGAACATGTTCGCGCTGGGGCTGCTGAGCTGGATGTACCACCGGCCGACGGAGGGCACGGAGAGGTTCCTGCGGGCCAAGTTCGCCAAGAAGCCGCAGATCGCCGAGGCGAACCTGGCGGCGTTCAGGGCGGGTTGGAACTTCGGGGAGACGACGGAGGACTTCGCGGTCTCGTACGAGGTGGCACCGGCCTCGAAGGCGTTCCCGCCGGGCGTCTACCGCAACATCTCCGGCAACCTCGCCCTGGCGTACGGCCTGGTCGCCGCCTCCCGCCAGGCGGATCTGCCGCTGTTCCTGGGCTCGTACCCGATCACCCCGGCCTCGGACATCCTGCACGAGCTGTCGAAGCACAAGAACTTCGGCGTACGGACCTTCCAGGCCGAGGACGAGATCGCCGCGGTGGGTGCCGCGCTCGGCGCTGCCTTCGGCGGCTCGCTCGCGGTCACCACGACCTCGGGCCCGGGCGTCACCATCAAGCAGGAGACCATCGGCCTCGCCGTGTCGCTCGAACTCCCGCTGCTCATAGTCGACATCCAGCGCGGCGGCCCGTCGACCGGCCTGCCGACCAAGACCGAGCAGGCCGACCTCATGCAGGCGATGTACGGCCGCAACGGCGAGGCCCCGGTCCCCGTCGTCGCCCCGCGCACCTCCGCCGACTGCTTCGACGCGGCCCTGGAGGCGGCGCGCATCGCGCTGACGTACCGCACGCCCGTCTTCCTCCTCTCCGACGGCTATCTCGCGAACGGCTCCGAGCCCTGGCGCGTCCCGTCCCTCGACGAACTCCCGGACCTGACCGTGCAGTTCGCGCAGGGACCGAACCACACCCTGGCCGACGGCACCGAGGTCTTCTGGCCCTACAAGCGCGACCCGCACACCCTCGCCCGCCCCTGGGCCGTCCCGGGCACCCCCGGCCTCGAACACCGCGTCGGCGGCATCGAGAAGCAGGACGGCACCGGCAACATCTCCTACGACCCCGCCAACCACGACTTCATGGTCCGCACCCGCCAGGCCAAGATCGACGGCATCGACGTACCCGATCTCGAAGTCGACGACCCGAGCGGCGCCAACACCCTGATCCTGGGCTGGGGTTCGACCTACGGACCGATCACGGCGGCGGTACGGCGGCTGCGCGCGGCCGGCGATTCCGTCGCGCAGGCCCATCTCCGGCACCTCAACCCGTTCCCGCGGAACCTCGGTGGCGTCCTGCGCTCCTACGAGCGCGTGCTGATCCCCGAGATGAACCTCGGCCAGCTGGCCCGGCTGATCCGGGCCGAGTTCGCGATCGACGCCGAGTCCCACACGCAGGTCAACGGCATGCCGTTCAAGGCGGAACAGCTCGCGCAGGCTCTGAAGGAGGCCGTCCATGCCCACTGAGGCAATCCCCCTGATCCCGAGGAGCGAACTCGCCCTGACGGCAAGGGACTTCAAGTCCGACCAGGAAGTGCGCTGGTGCCCCGGCTGCGGTGACTACGCGATCCTCGCGGCCGTCCAGGGCTTCATGCCGGAACTCGGCCTGGCCAAGGAGAACATCGTCTTCGTCTCGGGCATCGGCTGCTCCTCCCGCTTCCCGTACTACATGAACACGTACGGCATGCACTCCATCCACGGCCGCGCACCCGCCATCGCCACCGGACTGGCCTCCTCCCGGCGGGACTTGAGCGTGTGGGTCGTCACCGGCGACGGCGACGCGCTGTCGATCGGCGGCAACCACCTGATCCACGCCCTGCGCCGGAACGTCAACCTCAAGATCCTCCTCTTCAACAACCGGATCTACGGCCTGACCAAGGGCCAGTACAGCCCGACGTCCGAGGTCGGCAAGATCACCAAGTCGACGCCGATGGGCTCCCTGGACGCCCCCTTCAACCCGGTGTCCCTCGCCATCGGCGCGGAGGCCTCCTTCGTGGCGCGGACCATCGACTCCGACCGCAAGCACCTCACCGAGGTCCTGCGCCAGGCCGCCGCCCACCGCGGCACGGCGCTGATCGAGATCTACCAGAACTGCAACATCTTCAACGACGGCGCCTACGAGGTCCTCAAGACGCCCTCCGATTCAAAAACGGGACAGCAGGACCAGGTCATCCGTCTGGCGCACGGGCAGCCCATCCGTTTCGGCGGCACCCGCGGTGTGGTCCGCGACCGGGCCACCGGCGATCTGAAGGTGGTCGAGGTGACCGACGACAACGCGGCGGACATCGTGGTCCACGACGCCCACTCCCCCTCCCCCACCACCGCCTTCGCCCTCTCCCGCCTCGCCGACCCGCACACCCTGCACCACACCCCGATCGGCGTCTTCCGCGCCGTCGACCGGCCGGTCTACGACAGGCAGCTGGCCGACCAGCTCGACACCGCGATCGAACAGAACGGGAAGGGCGATCTGGCCGCCCTCCTCGCCGGCAACGACACCTGGACCGTGGAGAGTTCCTCATGACGTACGTCATCGCCCAGCCCTGCGTCGACATCAAGGACAAGGCCTGTGTCGACGAGTGCCCCGTGGACTGCATCTACGAGGGGCCGCGCAAGATGTACATCAACCCGGAGGAGTGCGTCGACTGCGGCGCCTGCGAGCCGGTCTGCCCGGTCGAGGCGATCTACTTCGAGGACGACGTCCCCGAGGAGTGGTCGGCCTTCCGGGCGGCGGAGACCGAGTTCTTCGCCGAGCTGGGCTCGCCGGGCGGGGCGAGCGGCCACGGCCCGGTGGACGAGGACCACCCCGTGGTCGCCGGGCAGCCCGTGTCCACCGGCTGAGCGGCTCCGGTTGGCCTGAGTGTCTCCTGCGCTCCCCCGTGACCTGTGCTTACTGTCGGCACGTCAGTTTCCGCGGTGGGAAGGGAGACACGACGTGCGGGTACGGCCCTGGGGACGACGCGTGTCCGTGGTCGCGGGCGCGCTGCTCACCGCGGTGGCGGTGGCGGTGCCCGCGCAGGCCGCGCGGACGAGGGAGCCGCTCCCGCTGGAGCGGCTCTTCGACAACAGCGCCGTCAGCGACGACGCACTTCCGGCCGCCGCGGACTTCGACGGCTCCGGTGCCTCGCTGTCGGCGCGGGACCTGGCGGCCGCCGGCTGGACACCGGGACGGGAACTCACCGTCCAGGGCGCCCGGTTGACCTGGCCGGACCGGCAGCCGGGCGAGCCGGACAACGTCCGGGCCTCCGGACAGACCGTGCGCGTCGGCGGCCGCGGTGACGCCCTCGCCTTCCTGGTGTCCGGCACGAGCGGCAGCGACGTCACCGGCACGGGCTCGGTGTCGTACCGGAACGGCAGCCGCTCCTCGTACCGGATCACCGCCCCCGACTGGCGTACCGGCCCGCTCGCCACGAAGGCGGTCGCGCTGCCGCATGTGAACGAGCCTGTCGGCCAACTCGCCGAGCAGGCGCGGTTGTACGTCGTCACGGTGCCGCTGGCGGCGGAGCGTGAGGTCGCCTCGGTGCGGCTGCCGCGGGCGGCCGGGCTGCATGTGTTCGCCCTGGCGGTTCGGGCCTCGGGCCGGGGCTGGAGCGGGAGTTGGGGCACTTCGACGTCCGGCTACCCGGCGGTCGGGCCGTGGAGCGACCGGACCCTGCGGCTGGTGGTGCACACCTCGGTCGGCGGGCCGCGGGTGCGGCTGGGGTTCGACAACACCTTCGCTGCGGCGCCGGTGCGGATCGGGAGCGCGACGGTGGCGGTGCAGCGGGCGGGGGCGACGCCGGTGGAGGCGCCGGTGCCGGTGTCCTTCTCGGGTGCGGGCGGCGTCGAGATCCCGGCGGGGGCGCAGGCGTTCAGCGATCCGCTGGACTTCGCGGTGCCCGCCCACGCCAATCTCCTGGTCAGCTTTCATCTGCCGGAGCTGGTGACGGCGGCGCCCGTGCACCGACTGGCCGTGCAGCGGTCGTATCTGAGCGAACCCGGCGACCATACGGCTGACGACTCCGCGACGGCTTATCCGAGGGTCCTGACGAACTGGCCGCTGCTGACGGGTGTGGACGTGACCGGCGGGCCGGGGTCCGTGGTGGCGCTCGGGGACTCGATCACCGACGGCGACCGGTCCACGACGGACGCCAACCGGCGCTGGCCCGATGTGCTGGCCGCACGGCTGGCGGAGCAGGACGTGGTCCCGCACTACGGGGTGCTGAACCAGGGGATCTCCGGCAACCGTGTCGTCTCCGACCGCTATCCCGGCGACGGGGTCTCGACGGACTCGGCGGGCGTGAGCGCCCTGCACCGGTTCGACCGGGACGTCCTCGCGCAGCCCTCGGTCCGCAGCGTGATCGTCTTCGAGGGGATCAACGACCTGCTCGCGAAGGCCACCGCCGGGCAGGTGACCGCCGGGCTGCGGGAGCTCGCGGACCGGGCCCACGCGCGGGGGCTGCGTGCACTGGCGGCGACGATCCTTCCCTGCGGGGGCCGGGCGGGCTGCACGGCCGAGGTGGACGCCGAACGGACCGCCGTCAACGACTGGCTCCGCACCACGGACCTGTTCGACGGCGTGCTGGATTTCGACGCGGTGATCCGCGACCCCGCCCTGCCGACGCGCATGCTGCCCGCGTACGACAGCGGGGACCATCTCCACCCGGGGGACGCAGGGCTGGCCGCGCTCGCCCAGTCCGTCGAACTGAAGCTGCTGTAGGCGTCAGACGTCCAGGTCCACCACCACCGGCGCATGGTCCGAGGCGCCCTTGCCCTTGCGCTCCTCCCGGTCCACGTACGCGTCCGTGACGGCCTTGGTGAAGGGCTCGTTGGCGTACACCAGGTCGATGCGCATACCGCGGTTCTTGGGGAAGGCGAGCTGGCGGTAGTCCCAGTACGTGTACGGGCGGTCGTACTTGAGGGGGCGCGGGACCACGTCGGACAGGCCCGCCTCGCGCAGGGCGGCCAGGGCGGCGCGCTCGGCCGGGGTGACGTGGGTGAGGCCCTCGAAGGCGGCCACGTCGAAGACGTCCTCGTCCGTCGGCGCCACGTTGTAGTCGCCGAGGACCGCGAAGGGGCGGCTGCCCTGCGCGTCTCCGGCGATGGCCGCCTTCAGAGCCTCGAACCACTGGAGCTTGTAGGCATAGTGGGGGTGGTCCACCTCACGGCCGTTCGGGACGTACACCGACCAGACGCGGACCGGGCCGCAGGTCGCCGAGATGGCCCGGGGCTCCTCCGCGCCGTCGTAACCGGGGTCGCCGGGCAGGCCCTTGACGACGTCCTCCAGGCCGAGCCGGGACATGACCGCCACGCCGTTCCACCGGCCGGTCGCGTTCACCGCCGCCTCGTAGCCCGCCGCGCGCAGCTCGTCGTACGGGAACTGCTCCTCGGCGAGCTTGGCCTCCTGCAGGCACAGCACGTCGGTGCCGCTGCTCTCCAGCCAGGCCAGGAGCCTGGGCAGGCGGGCGGTGATCGAGTTCACGTTCCAGGTCGCGATGCGCATGCCTCACAACCTACCGGGCAGGACTGACAACGCCCTCGCCCCGCCCGGTCGGGCAGCAGGGACAGGCGCTCAGACCTCCGCGGAGTCGCCCGGCGCGAGCCGCAGGTGCTCGGCGCCGCCCAACGCGCCGATCTGGCGGTCGTAGACGGGGCGGGCGAGATCGGTGAGCAGGGCGTCGTGGATGTCGTACGCGCGTTGCGGCTTGAGCTCGCGGACGTAGTCGATGACCTCGGAGATCTTGCTCCAGGGGGCCTGCACCGGAAGCATCAGCGTCTCGACGGGGTGGTCGGGGACGGTGAGGGCGTCGCCGGGGTGGAAGAGCTTGCCGCCGTCGATCAGGTAGCCGACGTTGGTGATGCGCGGGATGTCCGGGTGGATGACGGCGTGCAGTTCGCCGTGAACCTGGACGTCGAAGCCGGCCGCGGTGAAGGTGTCGCCGTGGCCGACGGTGTGCACGCGGCCCGGGAAGGCGGCGGCGATCTGCTCCGCCACGGAGGCGAGGGTCCAGATCTCGGTGGCGGGGTCGGCCTCCATGGCCGCCCGCAGCCGCTCCTCGTTGAAGTGATCGGGGTGCTCGTGCGTGACGAGGATCGCGTCCGCGCCGATCGCGGCGTCCTCCTCGCTGAACCCGCCCGGGTCCAGGACGAGCGTCCGCCCGTCCTTCTCGAGGCGTACGCACGAGTGGGACTTCTTCGTGAGCTTCATGACTCCCATCCTGCCGCGTTCCGCCCGCTCCGGGGCGGCGCAGCCCGGTGCTCTCGCCACCAGCCTGAAGATCACCTCTCGCGGCGAGCCCGGGTCACTCCACGGGGGTGGTCTCCTCCTTTATGACCTGCTGGGCCACCTTGAACGCGCTGTTCGCCGCCGGTACGCCGCAGTAGACGGCCGCCTGCAGCAGCACCTCCTTGATCTCCACCGGGGTCAGACCGTTGCGCAGGGCGGCGCGCACATGGAAGGCGAGCTCCTCCAGGTGGCCGCCCGCGACCAGGGCGGTGAGCGTGACGCAGCTGCGCGAACGGCGGTCGAGGCCGGGCCGGTCCCAGATCTCGCCCCAGGCGTAGCGGGTGATGAACTCCTGGAAGTCCCCGGAGAACTCGTCGGCCTGCGCCAGCGCCCGGTCGACATGCGCGTCGCCGAGCACCTCGCGGCGGACCTTGATGCCGGCGTCGTACGGGTCGGGCCGCCCGTTGGTCTGCGGGGGCACGACGACAGCAGGCGCGATCTCGGCGATCGGCACGGACTGCGGAGGCTGCTGGGGCGCGGCGGCGAGGACCGGCTTCACCGGCGCCGCGGGGATGGCGATCTGGCCCGTGGAGGACTCCACGTAGCCCGGCTGCCAAGCCGTGGAGAAGTGCCGTACCAGCAGGTCGGTCACAGCGGCCGGCTGCTCGACCGGCACCAGGTGGGAGGCGCCGGGGACGACGGCGAGGCGGGCGTCGGGGATGCCGGCGACCAGGGTGCGTGCCTCGGCGGGGCCGGTGACCTTGTCGTCCGAGCCGACCAGGACGAGCGTCGGTACGCCGACGCTGCCGAGGTCGGCCCGCACGTCGAAGGTGGCCAGCGCCTCGCACGCGCTGATGTAGCAGCCGGGGTCGGTGGTGCGCACCATCTGCACGGCCCAGTCGGTGATCGCGGGCTGCGCGGCGGCGAACCCGGTGGTGAACCAGCGATCGGGGGACGTACGGGCGATCGGGTCGAGCCCGTTCGTACGCACGATCACTCCGCGCTGCCGGAACTCGTCCGCCGTCCCGAACCGGGGTGAGGCGGAGATCACCGCGAGCGAGGCGAGCCGCTCCGGGTGGCGCAGCGCGAGCTCGACGCCGATCGCGCCGCCGAGCGCACAGCCCGCGTAGCCGAAGCGCTGCACGCCGAGCGAGTCGAGGGTGACCAGGAGGCGGGCGGCGAGGTCGCCGACGGAGCCCGCGGGGTAGGCGGGGGCACCGCCATGTCCGGGCAGGTCGAACCGGAAGACGCGCCACTGCTTGATCAGCTCGGGCACCTGCCGATCCCACATGTGCCATGTAGTACCAAGGGACGGTCCCAAGATCAGGACAGGTGCGTCTTCTGGCCCGTCAAAGCGGTATTGCAGGATGTTGGACGTACTCTCACTCACCCGGCTCACGCTCCCACATCTCACGATTTCTCACGTACCTGGGTGCCATCCCCGTGCAAGCCATCCCACGTTGTGGCGGCTTCGCGAAGATCCTCTACATCTGGTTTCACATACCACCGCTTCGTAGTGGCCACGTTCGTGTGTCCGGCCCACCGGGCAAGGATGTGGTCCGGCACTGCGTTGTTGGCCAGGTACGTGAGGCAGGATGCGCGTGCATCGTACAGACGCACCCTGCGAAGCTGCAGGAGCTCCATAATCCGGTATGCCCGGCGGCGGATCTGCTTGATGTTCCGGGGCTCACCACCCTCGTCCACTACGACATACGGGGAATCCGTGTACGCCTCCCCCAGAGCCAGCTTCTCCTTCGCCTGGAGGGCCTTGTAGCTCTTCAGGGCACTCCACACAGGAGCAGGCAGAGGGAGACCGCGTTCACCCGCCATGGACTTGGTGTCCTTCTCCACTACCGTCCTGTTGCCCATCATCGTCCGGGTGTTGGCGACCAAGAGAGTCCCTGCTTCAAGGTCGATGTCCTCCCAACGGAGTCCACAGACTTCAGCCGGCCTCAGTCCCATAAGGCATAGCAAGAGCGGAGCGTAGAGTCGGTCTTCCCGGATGCCCTGGACGAACGTCTGTACCTCCTTCACATCCCACGGCTTGAGCTCCCTCTTCGTCTTCCGCTCCTCCTTCCGGGCTTTACGCGGGATGCTGACGTGTTGGGCGACATTGATGGTCACCAACCTGCGCGTCACCGCACGATTCAGCGCTTCTTTCAGACGAGCCAGCGTCATGTCCACACTCGTGACACTGAGCGGAGTACCAGCCTTGCCGCCCCGAACGCGGCCATGAGCCAGAGCCCACTTCATCCACTGCGCCACATCGTCTTCAGTGAGCTCCTGAAGGCGAACGTGCCCGAGCATCCCCCGGCACCGGTCCAGGGTCACCTGGTAGTTGTAGATAGTGGTCTCTTCCAGGTCTTCAGCCTTCATGGCCAGCCACTGGTCAAGCCAGTCATCCACGGTGAGCTTGTTGGGAGGTATAAACGTCCCTTCATGGCGACGGTTACTAATCCGCGCATACTCGGCCTTCGCTTCCTTCAGCGTGTCGAAGGTGCGGGTAAGCTGCTTACGCTTCCCAGTGGCAGGGTTGACCCCTACATCGATCACGAATCGGTACCGGACCACACCCTTGGCGTTGGGGGGCAGCTTCTTTATCGGAATGGACAGGATTGATCACTTCCTAAGCTCGGGACAGAACCTCATTTAAAATGCGTCGCTCGGTTAACGGCGCTAAGCGAACACGATCAATGCTCCGCACGATCCCCGGTTTCGGTAACCGGGGATCGTCTGCTATAGATCGCACTGCGATCCGGCATCCTGCCTCACCTCCATCTTTTCCACCTTGGCCAGGGCCAGGTGGCGCGAGCGGAGGACATTGGCAGGCCATGGGCACAGATACGAGAGGCCCTCTCTTGGTCTCGGCGCTATCCGCATGGCCGCGAGCCCTCAGCGGCCAGTCTCGCCGCTCAGACACAGAGGTACAGCGGCACAGACTCCACGACATAGCCATCCGGCACCCGGACAGCCAACGGGTTCACAGCGTTATCAGGATGGGTTCCGAAGCCAGCAGATCGGAGCGCAGGATTCAGCAGGTGGGCCTCCTTGGGGCAGTACTCCGTCATAAGGCCGAGTAGCGAGAGCTGTGGACTGGGCGCATCTGCCCGGCGCAGCATGTGGGCCCCACGTCCTTCTCTGACCTGGCGTTTCCGGGTAGTTGTACGTTGGCATGATCCTGACGGAGGTTCCAGTCCGTTGGGGCACTTCCTCGTCTGCCATGAGCTGAAGGTGGCCGGCGGACGATCACGTCTGTGAACTGCGCGGCTCGTTCGCAGCGACAACCGGTGGTGGCTTCGTCTGAGCGAGGGGCAGACCGCCGCAGTGTCGTACGGGCTGTAGCCTCCACGCGGCACACGGCGCGACGAGGGCGATGTCCGCCACTGTCATCACCCGGTGGGTGCTCCGACCGTCGGCGTAGGAGGACAGGGCACTGTTGAACCGGCCCATGCCCGCAGAGATCGTGACCACGACCAGGGCGGGCAGGGCAGCATGCAGACGGTCATCGCCTGGGAGGTGAAGGCGAGGACGACGGCGGCCACGGTGCCGGCGAGCACCTGCAGGCGAAGCAGGACCACGCCGGTCCCGTCGACGGACCAGGCCATCCGCGCGACCTGCCCAAGCACGGTGGGAAGGCGCCGGCACATCGGCCCGAAACTCGCGCCTGCCAGCGGGTTCCGCCCATGCACGCCTTCGAACGTGATGGTGGCGGGTCGGTGACCTACCTGGATGGCTCGGCGCTGCCCGGCATAACGACCTGTCACGGGATTCGAACGCGCTCGCTTCCATACGTTCGCCGACCTAGAACTGTCGGGCACCGAACCTTCGAGGACAGCAGGAACGGGCCCGCAGATCGCTTTGAAGTGATCGAAACGCCGAGCTTGACGCCGATGTGACGAATGGGGACTGGACCGGTTGGGGCGACGGAGGAGTGCCAATCGGACCGACGGCTGCTTGAGTCCTGCCCGCCTCGCCAGAAGATGCCGTGCTGTAGTTGGTGGATCGGTAACCTCATGGCGTGACTGGTGAAGGATTCGACCTGCCCTCGACGGACAACTTGCCTGTGGTGGCGGACGCCTACGGGCTCGGCACCGTGTACTCGGGGCGGTATCTCGCCGAGGGCCTGCTGAACCGAAACTGGAGGATCACCACCGACAAGGGCACGTTCGCCCTCAAGGAAGTCGTCAACACTCCGGTCGACAAGCTGCGACGCAGTCTCGCCGTCCTTGGCGAACTGGAAGCCACCGGGCTCCCCGTATGTGCCCCGTACCTGAGCCTGGCAGGTGAACCGGTCGTTACCGTCGGCGAGCGGAGTTACTGCCTGCTTCCGTGGGTGGAAGGCGAGCACCGGCCGGGAGCCGAGCTTCAGGAGAGCGAGGCCACATCGCTCGGCGTGCTGCTTGGGCGCATTCATCGAGGTCTCGCCGACCCTGCCCTCCCTCTGGGAGAGGTCGGGGAGCGGCCCCGGGCCAAAGTCACGGCACCCGAGGCAGCGCTGGCCGAAGCCGAGCGGTTTCTTCGGCTGATCGCACAGCTGGACACACCTGGTGCGTTCGACCAGGCGACGGAGCGCGCGTTGAAACAGCGCACGAAGCTCATCGCAGAGCACGCTGAACAGCGTCCGGCCGACGAGTGGCCGCGTGGGCCGTGGGGCTGGACCCATGGCGACTTCCAGCCCTTGAACCTGCTGTGGCGCCACGAGGCGGTCGCAGCCGTCATCGACTGGGACCGCTTGGGCATTCGCCCCTACGGGGAAGAGGTCGTCCGCACGGCACAAGTCCAGTTCGGAACCGCCGCCGGGCACCTTGATCTCCAACTGGTGGCTGCGTTCGTTGCCGGATACCGCTCGCAGCAGAACCTGGCTGACGAAGACCTCGTGGACGCGATTGAGCGACTGTGGTGGAAGCGGATGACGGACTACTGGCAGCTTCAGTTCCACTACGACAAGAGCGACTTTGGCGCCGATGCGCTGTGGGAATCCGGTGAGCGGCTTATCGCTTGGTGGACCCAGGATCGGGATGCTGTCCGCTCCGCGTTCCTCGGCAACCCAGCGCGATAGGCAGTTCACGAGCGGATCACACCGGCGTCCGCGAGTTCCGGCAGGCACGGACGCAACAGCCGCTCGGCCCGACAGTAGGCGTGCCGGCCCAGAGCTTCGAGTCGAGGGCGCGTGAGGGTGCGGATATGCGTGGCCCAGGTTTCCGGCGTGGCTTCCGCGCCCGCCAATAGCTCCTGATGCTCGACGGCTTCCGGTATCCCGCCTCGTCGGACACCGAGGGCAGGGAGCCCAACGAGCCCGGCTTCCACGATGACCCGAGGAAACGCGTCGTCGACGAGCGACGGCACGAGCAGCAACTGGTGCCGGGCATAGAGGCTGCCCATGTCGTACGTGCGCGGCACGTAGGTGACGTTGGAGTGTTGCGCGAACTCAGCGGAGGTGTCCCACCAGCCTTCGACCAGGGTGAAGTGCCGCTCCGGCAGCAGCGCAATGAGTTGATGCAGAAGCTCGGAGCCCTTGGCCGGAACGGGATTGACCATGAGCAGATCACGGTCACGAGGACGTGGTGATACTTCCGGAGCGGCGAAGGGCGGGTAGAACAGCACGCAGTTTTGCGCGCCGTGGGCGCGGCCGAGAACGAACCGCGACGTCGCCAAGGCGTGGTGCGGGGCGCCGTCCAGGACGTGCAGGCCGGTCTTCGACACCGAATGCAGCCAGCCGGCCACCGTGGTCCGTTCCCGCGCCAGGCGTGCGAGCTCGGCAGACCCTTCCTGCGAGGTGATCACCAGTTGAGGGGACAGGGCGTCAAGTGTGTGCTCCAACTCGGCGACGATCCGACCGCGAGGCAGAGCTCGGACGAGGACGCCGTTCCACGTGTAGGTGACCTCATCCTTCGCCTCGGAGCAGAGGTAGGGGACGCCGGCGTCGGTGAGGTGGCGAAGTATGGACGGCAAATCCGAGCTCTCACTCCACGGAGGCTCATGGCTGGCCAGGTACACCGTGTTCCAGCCGGCAGCGGCGAACTCCTCGGCGAGGAGCTGCTGAGATACCTCCGCGCCACCGATGAGGAACGGCGGAGGGACACGTCGCCAGACGAACACCACAGTGCGCTGCGTCATCGTCGCGATGCCCCCGATCGGAAGAACCGCTCGGCGAACCGAGCCTGACCGCTGCGCTGCCGCAGTGGTGCGGCGACCGTCCAGGCGTAGCGCAGCGGCCGGTACAGCGCGGCATCGGGCTGTAGCTGGGAGGCATGCAGCCGAAGCAGCGTGAACTTGTCGAGCAGCACCGGGGTGATGTCGTACCTCTCCTCGGTGAGGCTGTCGCCGACACGTTCCCTGAACAACTGCCGGTCGTCCACGGACAGGCCGTAGGTGGACCAGAACGCGACGTCCTCCCAGAACCAGCGGCACCCCAGCCGCCTGGCCGCCTCGTGCACGAGCAGATGATCAGGGTGACGCGTGACCGCGGCGGGAGCGAGGAGTTCGGCATCCGGCAGGTGCGACAGGGCGTTCTCCAGGTCTTGGACGACCTTGTCGAGGAGCGCCGGATCGTACGGGCGGTACGGAGGACGCGCGTCCGGATGGCCGAGCAGAACCCGCCTGGCGGAGAAGACCCGGAGGGCTTCCCTGGCTTCGATCGCCCGCAGCGTCGATACGGCGGACTCGTCCGGGTACCGCTGCCGGGCGGTGCGGTGCACCGTGTTGGAGCGGGTGAACACGGTGATGACGGTCATCGGCCGGGACTGGGAGAGGAGCATGCCGCTCGCCGACAGGGCGAGGTCGTCATGATGCGGTTCGATGACGACGAGCGGCCGGGGGGCCTGCGCGGGCCGTTGGATCACGAACCGCTGACCGGTGTACGGCGCGGTGACGTCGATGACCGAGGTGTCGCCGCCACAGAGCTGGGCATCCAGCACCTGCTGATGGCTCCTGTGAGCGTCGAGCAGGGCTTCGGGAAACGTGTAGATGCCGTCGGCATCCGGCTCGGGAAGGTTGATCGGGGGCATGGAGGCGTCACCTCATCGGACGGTGTTGTCGTACCAACCCCGCCAGAAACGACGGGAGTTGAGGAAGAGCCGCGCGGTGACCGGGTTCGTGTACCAGATCATTCGCCAGCTCGACCAGGTCTCGAAGCGGCGGGGAGAGGGCCTGACCTGTAGGTGGTCGAGCGAGACGACGGGGGCGCGGGTGCGTTTGCCCAGACGGGTCAGGCGCGCGAAGAACTCGACGTCCTCGCTCATGTAGCGATCGGAGCGGTAGCCGCCGACGGTGTCGTACGCACTCCGTGTGCAGAACTGGGTCACGCCCTGGGCGCCGCCGCGTATCGCCCTGATCCCGCGCCACATGCCGAACAGCACCCGGGTTGCTCGCTTCGTCGGCTCGTACAGGGCCGGAATCGAGCCGCCCACGGTGGTGCCCGTGTCCATCGCCGCGACCACGGCCGTGACCCCCTCCTCGGGGAAGTCGACATCGGCGTCGACGAAGAGCAGGTACTTGCCCTTTGCCTGGGCGGCGCCACTGTTGCGGGCGCGGCCGATCCCGCGCACGGGCTCGGTGATGACGGTGGCGCCGAGCTCTAGCGCCACGGCGGCGGTGGCGTCGGTGCTGTCGTTGTCGATGACGATGACTTCAGCTGGGCGCCCGCTGGCGCTCTCCCAGCGGGCCACGGAGGCCAGCACGGTGGGGAGGTAGGTCGGGAGGTACTTCTCCTCGTTGAAGGCGGGAATGATCACAGAGATCGCAGGATCGCTCATGCGTGGCCTTCCTGGTGAGCAGTGGCATGCGTAGAGGCAAGGGCGCGGGAAAGGCGGCGTCGCCACAACGCCACATCACGGCCCTCGCCACGGCTGGCGTAGTACCAGCCGCGGACGCATTGCACGGTGATCAAGTGAGTCAGCAGGCCGGTATCGACCGGGCCCGCATAACCCGCCAGCAGCTGTTCCAGATCGGCGTCGGCGCAGGCGTCGTTGGTGACGGCGGTCTGCGCGAGGTCCCATTCGGGGACGGCGGGCCCGGTCTCTTCGAAGTCGATGACGGCGAGTGCGCGCGGGTCGTCTATGCAGTGGACGACGATGTTGCTCAGGTGGAGGTCGCCGTGGCAAAGGACGGCAGGTCGTGCCGCTTCGAGACGGATCGAGCTGACGAACGCGTCGGCTGCCGCCAAGCGCATCGGTAGGGGCAGACGGGCGGCCAACGACGTAAGTCGCTCCGTCAGCACCGGAGTCGCCGTCGCCGAGTCGTATAGCGGGAGTTGATGGAAGGCAGCGAGGAGTTCCCCGACGCCCTTCAGCGCGGCCGACCGTGACACGCTGCCCTGCTGTACCGCATGGTGCAGTACATGCTCGCCCATGTCCTCGGTGACAACCGCGACGGCATCCGTGTCCGGAACAGCTCCCCACCCCACCACGGCGGGCACGGAAAACACGGTCGGCAGGGAACTGAGATGATCCAGGGCCTCTCGCTCGCGCTGCGCTTTCCATCGCGCCCGGCCTCGGTACACCTTGACGATCAGGCTGCGGTCACCCGGCGGTGAGGTCCGGATCCGGTACACGGCCGAACCGGGATGGTCAGTGAGCCTTGCCACGCTGCTGGGTGACGAATCGAGAATAGCCCGGCACACGTCGACGAGCGCCGACGGCTGAGGCGTCCTACTCATGCGGCCCCCGAAATCGTGGGGCGCTGATGCTGTGGTCGCCAAGCCGGTCGACCATGCGCAGCGTCCGGTCCAGGGCTGTCCGGTACAGCCGTACGTCGTCCGTGGGCGGACAACCGGGCAGCCAGGGCTTGGCGCTACCGACGAAATGCAGAACAGCCGTATCCGTCGGGTACGCAGCCCGGCTCGTGTAGCGGCGTGGCCAGTCGCTGCACTCCAGGAACCGGGCGAGTTCGAACCGGTTGTAGGGGGCGTCGACCGCCGTGACGACTCCGGCGGTCGAGGCGGCCCAGAGGTTGAGGGCGTCCTGGTCATTGTGGAAGATGTAGCGCTTGCCAGTGCGCAGCGCCGAGCACACTCCCTCGCGGATCGTGTGGAGGGCGCTGGGAGTTGTCCACCACATTCCCGCGTTGAAATACGGCAGTCCGCGCAACTCCGGCCGGTCGTCGGCCAGGCCGGGCAGAGCCTGCCCGCGGTAGCCGATGCACGGATTGAACTCGTCCGGAACCAAACCGAGTTGCCCTTCCCGTAACCGGTTGAACGGCGCGGCCAAGTTATCGACGACGAGCGTGTCAGCGTCGAGGTAGATCAGGTACGGCCGCTCCACGAACTCGGGGGTGAAGGCGAACCGCAGGTAGGCGGTCACGCTGATGTAGTCCGTGTCGGCCATGACCGCGCCGCGCGGCGGCGCGGCCCAGCGCAGCCGGAAGGAACCGAAGCCGGCCCGGCGGACGACCTCCCCGAGCGTGGCCGCATGCTGTCTCGTCAGATCCAGGGTGAGGACGCGGATGGCGGCCTGACGACGTTCGACCGGCCGCAAAGTCTCCGCGAGCGAGCCGATGGTCACCAGAGCGGGCAGGACATACCGCTCGTCGATGCAGAAGCCGTACGCGATCACGCCGTCTCCCCGCCCCCGTGGCCACGGATATCGTCGAGCGCTCGACGAACCACGGCATCGGGGCTCAGATCGGCGTCGACCCGGACGACGCGCCTGGCCACCGGGGCCGCGAAGTGGCCGTAGAAATGGGCAGCGAAGTCCTCGGCGTAGTACTGCGAAGGCACCTCGGGCCGGCTCTTGCCCCGGCGGGCAAGCTGTTGCGGCGACGCGATGAGGAGCAGGGTCAGGTCGGGCACCACGGCGGCCCCGGCCACGCAGCTCGCCTCGACCAAGGCTCGCGCTTCCGCTTCCGCATCCAGGCCCTGCAGGCGCCCGACGGCACGCAGATGCGCAAGCGTGGTGTCCACGCTGCGGTCCATGATCACCGTGCCGGTTCGGTTCACTACGGCAGCGGCGAGGCGAAGGCGCTCTTCCTCAACGCTCAGATGCGCGCGCAGATCCTGGAGGAGTTCCGCCTCACTGTGAGCGAGGGGCCGGCCAAGCAGCGCCGGATCCTTGGCCACATGCTGATAGCAGCCCACCGTTTCGGTTGCCAGACGTTGCGCGAGCTCACGCGCGAGCGTGGTCTTACCGCAGTTGCTCACCCCTTCCGTCGCGATGATCACAGGAGATCCCCTTCGCCATGGGCGGCGACCGCCAGGGTGGTGGAGGCACGAGCGGGCTGGAAGGCGTCCAACCAGGCGGCGGCGATCTCGGCGCGCGTGTCGTGCGGCACCTCATACAAGCCTGGCTCGTGGGAGTACGCGACCAGACGGGCGGCGGCCGCAATGATCTCGGCCTTGATCACGTGGATCGCCGGACCGATCGCGGATGTGTGCAGGAAGTTCACGGCGTTCCCGCTGCCGAGCAGGCTGAACGAGCGGCCGTGCCGCGTGTATCGGGCAACACCCGGAATCACCTCGTCGCGCTCGAACCCGCTGCGGAGGCTCGCGAGGCAGGCCAGGTCGAACTCGTCATCGGCCGACGTCGCTCCGGCCACGAAGGCACCGTCACGCAGGCAGGACAGTTCCTCCATTCCGATCGCCCGGCTTCCCGTGGCGCTGAACACCAAATCGGCCTGAAATAAGGCATCTTGGAACACCGCGCGGCCGTAGCCGGTTGCCACGGCCTGCGCTTGACGGATGGGGTCACGGTCGTGAACCACAACGCGGACGTGCCGGGCGTGCAGGGCGGCCGCTATACCGGCGCCGATCTTGCCGAAGCCAAGCACGGCGGCCTGACGTCCAGGCATCACCTCCCCCAGCCGGCGCAGAAGGGTCTCCACCGAGAAGACGATCGCTTCTCCGACAAGCCGGTCCTCAGGCTCCTTCAGGGGGCTGCGAGCCACGCTGTAGACCGGGCAGGCCAGATCCGGCAACGCGAGATAGCGGCGCAGCCCGTTCTCGGTGTCTTCCACCACGCCGCGTATGAGGCCAGGCCGTACGCGGCACACCTCGGTGAGCGCGGGAGCGAAGTACCCGCCGATGTCTGCGAGGACCAACGGTCGGCCATCTGCCCGGTCGTCCAGGTAGCGCGCGAGCCATTCGGGGTCCGCAAAACGGCCGCGGTCGAGCGGATCGAGCCGGTAGGTGTCGGCCACCACGTCCTGGGTGCGCCGGTCGGCTGACTTCGGCTTGGGTAGGACGGCACGGACCTCAGCGACCTGCCCCAGCGCAGGGAGGAAGTTCATCTGGCCCGGCAGCAAGTGCGTGACCACCAGACTGGAGACCTCGCCCCTGGGCAGCCGGGAGGCCAGCCCGGCGAAGAACGCGTCGGCGGCGACCGAGGGTGGGCGAGCGACGGATCTGATCGCCGAATTCCGTGGAGACCCCGGTTCGGCTAGCGAGTTGGGTGCTGCCATGGCGGTCAAGGAGTTCCTCCTGCTTGGGGTATGGACACTGCTCGGGCCGCGGGGGAGGTCTGGCGCCGGCCATTGGCCGGATCCGGCTGCCGGGTTGTGCACCCGCCCGTCGCCGACGACGGGCGGGCAGTCACATCAGCCCACGCACATGGAGGCCTGCGCTCGGGCAAGCACGCGCTCCAGGCGAGTGCGGTGAAAGCGATAGATCAGCAGCGCGTGGTCGGAGGCGGCTCGGGTGTCCTCGTTGTCGACGACCTCGACGTGTTCGAGTGCGGAGGCCACGCCGCCAGTGCCGTATCCGCGGTCGATGCGCTGCGGCCCGCCCTGGTGCGGCTTGTCGAAACCCGCCGTGGCGGCGAGCGCTTCCGTGCCGACCGCGTCGAGATGGTCGGCGGCGTGGCGGGCGAGGTCGACGTACCCGGCGTCGATGAGCACTCCGTCGGGCCGGGTGTCGCTCCGGCGGGTGCCGTCCGCGTCGAGGTAGGTGCGCTGGACCATGTGCGCGCGGTCGGTGACCTCGTCCCAAGTCGGCAGCGCAATCGGTTCGGAGCGCCGCGGATAGCTGTTCGTATCCCCGGCTGCGATGGTGACCATCCCGAGTTCGGCCATCGTGGTCATCCAGCCGGTTTCGGTGAGCCGCTGATCGGCGTCGAAGTAGCACATGTGGAGCGACACGAAGTTGATCGGCGTGGGGCAGCAACCGAGCTGTGCCTGGACGTGGCAGGGGTGCAGCCACCACGGCTTCGCCCAAGGCTTCTGCTCGGCGACGTGGAACATCCCCGGCCGCAGGTACACGGCGGTCGCGATGTCGGCGTCGACCTGCGGGTTGGGGGCGGCGAGGAACCCGCGCAGCTTCAGCCGCTTCTCCGTGGCATGCATGTTCCGCCCACCCCGCTCCCGACTGTGCTTCGCTTCCTGTTGAAGCAGAACGTCGGGTTGGTACTCGGCGAGGACGTCGAGCGCGAGATCGCGGCGTTCGCCATTCCGGCCGCCGTCGGCTTCGATGTTCCAGACAGCGACGTCAACGGTGCTGGCGTTCATGGAGTCCCTTCAAGCCGGGGTTCGTTCGATAGCCACGTAGCGCGTGTGCTGGTGCCGTGATCGGCACCGGTGAGATCGAGCCTGCCGAGCCGGGCACCGGCCAAGCGGTGTGGGTTCCGCCCGACGTACGTCATGGGAGCGCACGTCATGAGGCGGCATCTCCCATCAGGTCGAGAATCGAGAGGATGGCAAGGGCGAGCCGGCGGAGGTGGCCCGATGCGTCATCGGGGTGGGGGTGCTCGGCGCTCACGTAGATCAGGCGCAGCATCTCGTCGACCGGGTACGGCTGCCCGAGGTAGGGAATGATCTCCACGAGCTTGGTGGTCGCCGTACGGAACCGCGCTGCGATGGCCGTGTCCAGATGTCCGGCAGGAGGGGTGTATTCGCCGAGCACCGCCTCCAGGTCCTCGTACAGCTGCTCGTCGATCACCTCGCTCGCGAGGAAGCGTCGAAGGCCGCGCAGGACCACGCCCATCGTTTCGCGGTCATTGGAGGCTCGCGGGTTCGGCAATCGCACGGCGACGTCACCCGTCACTGCGGCTCATCGGGGATCGTCAGCGCGCACCACGTCATCGTGCCGTCGGGGCTTACGCCCCACTCCTTCGCGACAGCCGCGACAAGCACCAGGCCGCGACCGTTCTCCTCACCCAGGCCGGCAGTGCGCAGCCGCGCCGGAGTCGGGGTGCCGTCGGTCACCTCGATGCGAAGCTCCTGGGCGAAGAGCCGCACCTTGAGCCCGACCGATTTTCCCCTGCCGTGTTCGATGGCGTTGGTGACCAACTCGGAAACGACGAGCGTGGCGTCGTCGGTCAGCCTCGTCAGATTCCATCGGCTCAGCTGGTGCCTGGTGATCTGTCTCATCTGCGCAGGGCGGATCTCGGCTGGGAGGAAGTCGACCTCGAAGCCGCACTCGGCTGCCTGGTCCGCGGATGAGGAACTCGGGGCGACAGATACGTCGGGCGTCATCGCATCCGTCGCGAACGTGACGCCTCGTTCCGCCATCATCCCGCCTCCGAGAGCATGGGGGTGGAGACGGAGGCACGTGCGGGAACGAACCCACGGTGCATGGGAAACACGGGCTGGCCAAGGGCACGCCAGAACAGCCGGTCTCCGGTGAAGGCACGTCGTGCGTGCAGCCAGCGTTCGTTGTCCAGCAAGTAGCCCTGGCCGGGAGCCAGAGGAAGAAGCACCTGATGGCGTACGGCTGCGGCCCGCAGTTGCGGGAGGTAGGGCTGCACTATGGGATTCCAGCGCGCCAGCCCGTCGAACCGCAGGCGAACGGACACCCGCAGATCGTGGTGCACCGTGAACACCTGCGTGGCGTGACCGTCTCCGGCGCCGAAGAACGCGGTACGGGGTTGCGCCAGGCCAACCCCCGCCTGCCGATCACCAGTGAAGAGGTCGGAGTGCACGGCCTGCCCATCGGTGAGCAGGCACTCCCCACCCGTCACGGCGGCGTGCCCGCACACCAGGAGCATCAGACGGGGCGGATGGGGTGTGCCGGAGCGTTCGGTGTGCGGATCGAGGGCGCCGTTGCCGAACCCCGCGAAGCCCGCCCGATGTGCGTCGCGCCGGGTGTCACAGATCGTGGTGAGGCCGTCCGGGTCACTGTCACGGTGCGGCACCACATTCATGATCCGGGTGGCAAAGGCGATCACGGCAGCACGTGAGGCCAGGCCGTCGACAGTGACCAGACCCGTTTCCCGCAGCCGCTCCGCGATCCTCTCCCCCGCGTCCGGCACGGTGAGGTCGATACGGTTGCGCGCGAAGACGTCGGCGTACGGGCGATGAACTCGGCGCATCCTGGATCTCCTTAGCGGCGCTGGGGTGCTTCCACTGTTCGGCGGCGCTGGGTCGGGCGTAAAGCGACAGATTGTCGACTCGGACAATTCGCCCATGCTCATCTCGGGCCGCGGGTCGCGTGCTACGTTCCGAACACCCCTGGCCGCACGTGCAATCCGAGGAGAGCGATGGCGTACACGCCCCCCACCTGGCCCGTCTCCGTCAAGGGCGTCGCCGTGGACGGCCGGCGACGCGTACTGCTGCTGAAGAACGAACGCGAGGAGTGGGAACTGCCCGGAGGCCGCCTCGAACTCTCGGATGCCAGACCAGAGTTCACCGTGGAAAGGGAGATCGAAGAGGAAACCGGCTGGACGGTGAAGGCCGGCCCCCTCCTGGATGTGTGGATCTACCAGCCCTTGCCCGAGACCATGCCCGACCGGCGAGTCGTCATCATCACCTACGGATGCACCGTCCTCACCCCGGACATGGCCCCCACCCTGAGCCACGAGCACAAGGAAGTCGGCATGTTCACGGCCGACGAAGTTCCCGGCTTGACCATGCCGGACGGATACAAACAGTCCATCACCGCCTGGTACGCACGGATGTGACAGGCGATGGACGGCGCGACGATGGCACGACGCCCTCAACACACCCTGTGGCACTGGGCCACCCCGCAGGCCGAAGCAATCCTCGCCACCCGCGACCTCGGGGGCATCCTCCGCTTCCACCGCGCCGTGCACGGCATGACCCAATCCGAGCTCGCACAGATTCTCGGCTACGACAAGACGTACATCTCGCTCCTCGAACTGGGCAAACGCAACCTCGAAGATGTCAGCTCCCGGCGGCACATCGCCGAGTCCCTGCGTCTGCCTCCCCACGTCGTCGGTGTCACCGATGCCGCGGACACCGACCACCGCGCCATGCTCCAGTTCGGCGAGTCCACCGTGCGCCTCGCCGAGATCGCTCGGCAATCCGGACATGCCTCCGAAGCTGTGGCCGAGCTGTGGCCGCTGGTCGCCCGGCTCGAAGCCCGCGTGGCGGACGGACACACCGAACGGGACGTCCTGCACCTGTTGGCCCGAGCCCGTGTCGGCCTCGGTGTCGCCCTGGGCAATGTCCTGCCGGAGGAGCGGCTGAGCACCGCTGCCCGCTGGACCGCGAAGAGCATCGACATCGCCCGATACTTTGGCGACCCGGCCTTCGCCTCTTACGTGCTGCGCATGCATGGAAACGAACTGCGCAAAGCCCGCCTCCACGGAGCCGCCGTCGATCGACTTCAGCACGCGGCCGCCCTTGCACCGGACCACGACGCGAAAGCAACTGTTCTGCCGCTCCTCGCTCGCGCAGCCGGCGCCCTCCGGAATCAGCCCTTGTTCGACGAGGCGGTGAGGGAAACGGACCGGCTCCTCGCCGAGACCGAACACACGTCGTTGTTCAACCCCTACGCCCTGCACGAGATCCGACTTCGAGGGCTGATGGCCACGGACAGGACTGACATCGCCATACAACTGGTCGAGCAGGGTAGTCCCGTACCGACGACCACCGTCGCCCCGCAGTGGCGCGTGATCGAGCTCATCACCGTGGCCCAAGTACGGCTGGCCGCCGACGACTGCGGCGCTGCCGCGCAGTCCCTGCACACCGCAGTCGACGAAGCCGTCCGCCAGCGCCTTCCCCACCAATTGCAGCGCATTGTGCGCGCGGCGCACTACCTGCTGCCGGAGATCAGGGAAGTCGCAGACCACGCCCTGAACCGGATTCGGCAGGAGATGGCCGCCTAACTTGATCTCGTCCCAGTGCGGCAGCGGCTGGCGTTGGTCGCCAAACTTGAGGAACGTGGTCATGGGTCCATCGCACCGCGCCGCGAAGGCGTCTACCAGGGGAATCCAGAGGGGGAAAAGTCTGTCAAGGGGGAAACCCAGGGGGGAATTGAGGCCATGATTGGATTCCGCATACGACGGGGGTCACACTGATGGCAGATCCGTTCGCCGAACTGTTGCTCCGGCTCCGGAAGGACGCGGGCCGGACGCAAGAGGAGCAGGCCGGCGCGATCAACGCTGTCTCCGGCCGGGAAACCCTGAGCCGACGGGAGATCAGCCGCTATGAGAACTTCGAGAACATCCCAACGAACCACACGCTCGCCCACATTGCAGCGGCATGCGATGTCCCCTTCGACGAGCTCTTGCTGGAAGCAAAGGCCGCCCGCGCCCGACGGAGACGAGGATACGTCCGTGAAGAGGAGGACCAGGACGACGTGAAGCGCCGCCAGCTGCTGGGCAGCGCCGCCATCGGCGTAAGCGCGGCTACCGAACCCTGGGGACGGCTCGCCTACGCTCTGACTAAGGGCTCCCGCATCGACACGCCCGCTGCGGTCGCGCTTATCAACCGAGCTGCTGACCTGCACGTCCAGGAACTCAACCTCAGTGCCCGGCGGCTGCATAGCACGGTTGAGGCACACCTCGACGCGATCACCGCAGCCCTGCCTCAGGCCGGCGAGCACGAACGGGCTCTCACCATCGCGGCCGGAGAAACCGCTGCCCTTGCCGGATGGGTGGCCTGGGACCTGGGCGAGTACGACAAGGCCGGCGCCTATTACGACGTCACGACCGAGTGTGCGGCAAAGGCCGGGCACCCTCCGCTCAGAGCGTTGGCCCTCACATACGCCAGCTACGGGGCACCCACACCGAAGCAGAAGCTAGAACTCCTGTCCCAAGCCTCGCAGGATGTGCGCGGCCACGGCAATGCCACGGCCGCGTCCTGGATACTCGGAAGGCACGCCGAGGAAGCTGCCGCAGTCGGCGACGAGCTGGGGGCGCTACGTGCGCTTGACCGGGCACGCTTCGCTTACGACTTTGCGGATCACACCGGCGAACAGGCATGGGTACGTTTCGTGACGCCGTACCGGATGGATTCGTTGGCCCTGTCCGTGTACGGGCAGTTGGGGCGGCCCGAACTCACCGCCACGGCCGACGCCGCGGTCGGCCGCCTCGGGGACGAATTGCCGGATGGCGGAGTCGTCGTCCTCGGCGATCTCGCCTCGGCCCTGCTACACGGAGGCGACGTCGAACAAGGCGTTTACGTATCGCGCCAGTTCACGGCAGCCTCACAAGCCAAGCCCAACACGATGGGCAAGGATCGCGCCGCGAGAATCGCCGCACGGCTCCCGGACGGTGAGCGGGAACTCGCCTATCACTTGCGGCAGTTCGCGTCCTGAGCCGACCACACCGCGTCGCTACTCAGTCCCGCGTCGTCTCCTCAACAACCCACGACAGATACGCCTCCGACCCCCCGGTGACAGGCAGCGTGATCCACTGGGGGACGTCGTACGGGTGCTTCTCGGACAACCATGCCTCCAGCTGCGGGAGACGGTCTGTCGTCGTCATGTACGAGATACGCCACTCCGGCGTGGTCTCGACCTGGTTCTTCCACCAGTAGACGGCAGTGATCGGCGCGTCGATGTGGACACCGGCCGCCAACTTGCTTTCAACTGCGCCCCGGGCCAGAGCCTTTGCCTGATCCTCGTTGTCGATGGTCGTCTGCGCGATCACAATCTCGTTGGCCATCCAACTACCTCTCCAGCTCGATGTACCACGACCCTACTCAGCAGCCTCTGGTTGGCTCGGAGGAGCTGCTGGTCCTGGCGCCCACTCCGTTTACGGTCCGCCCCGTGCTCGGCGATCGCCACCAGTGCGGCGGAGTCGGCCGGTATCACCCCGGGCGGGCCGCCGATGAACGAGGCCGACTGGCAGGGCTGATCGCTGGGCGGTTCCCGGCCTCGTCGACCGGAGGCTGCGACAGGTCACCCGGCGGGACATCGACGAACGCCGCGGCTGTGCGCCTCACGGCCTGTCGCGCGGTAGCGCGTCGCTACCCGGCGGGGAGGTCGAGGGGAGCGTGCGGATCCAGGTGGATGCCGTAGCCCTGGAGGCTCTCGTCGATCATGCTCCAGATCCAGCGGGCGAGCTTGGCGATCAGCTCGTCCTGGGAGAGGCCGCCAGGGGTGCTGAGCCAGCGCAGCGTCGCGGTGTAGACGAAGCCGGCGACACCGAAGGCCAGCAGCTCGGCCGCCCGGGTGTCGATGTCGGCGGCGCTGAGGTAGTCGGCGAACAGGACTGTCAGATGGTGACCGACGGCAGTCTGCAGGTCGACCAGAGTGTAAGCGTTGTCGGAGCCGTCGAGGAGGCTGTGGCGGCTGAGGTAGCGGAACAGCTCCTGGTGCGTGGCCAGCCAGCCCACGTAGGCACCCGCCCCGGCCGTGATCATGTCCATGGGAGACCCCTGCGGGCTCCACACCGGCTCCAGCGTCTCGATCATCTGCTGGATGGCCCGCTCCGCCACCGCTCGCTGCAGGTCGCCCGCATCCGAGAAGTACTTGTACAGGCGGGTGCGCGCCACTCCGGCCCGCTCGGCGATCTGCTGCGTCGAGACGTCCGCCCCGTGCTCGGCGATCGCCACCAGTGCAGCTTCGACGAACTCGTCCCGGCGGCGCTGGCGCTGCCCCTCCCAGCGTGCCGTGCGGCCGTCGATGCGTTCGCGGGTGTGGGAGACGGTCATGAGGGCGATTCTATCCGCGCTCCGGATCTGTGATCTTGGGCGTTCCCCTGGCCAAGCCGAACGCAAGTATGGGGTACGTGAAGTATCCGAAACACCATGTACCCTTAACTTCATCAGCTCTCGTCAAGGAGGTTGCGGTCATGAACAGCAACACCGTGAAGGCAGTAGAGGCGGCGGAGACCCGCGGCTCGGAGGTGACGGCGGAGGACGTCTCCCGTCGCCTGCTGGAGTCGTCGGCCACGCTGTCGTACGACCCGGCGACGGAGGTGGACTGGCAGGCGCCGCTTCCGGCGGACGCCCACGGTCAGAGCCCGGAGTGGAGCACTCTCTACGGCACCCCGATGTGGGCGGAGATGACGCCCGAGCAGCGGGTCACGCTCACCCGGCACGAGACGGGCTCGGTGATGAGCACCGGTATCTGGTTCGAGATGATCCTGCAGCAACTCATCCTGCGCGATCAGTACCGCGGGGAGTACACGTCGGCCGAGTTCCAGTTCGCGCTCACCGAGATCGCCGACGAGTGCCGGCACTCGATCATGTTCGCCCGGGCCTGCGCCACGATGGGCGTCCCCGCCTACCGCCCCCGGCGCGCGGCGGTCGAACTGGCCCGGCTGTTCAAGACGGTGGGCAGCTCCGCGGCGGCGTACGGCGGCATCCTGGTCGCGGAGGAAGTGCTGGATCTGATGCAGCGGGCGAACATGCGCGACGCGAGGGTGCTGGACCTGGTGCGCACGACCAGCCGGATCCATGTTGTGGAGGAGTCCCGCCACATGCGCTTCGCCCGCGCCGAGATCCGCGACCGGATGCGCGACATGAGCCGTCTGCGCCGCCGGACGTCCGCGACGGCCATCGCCGTCACCGCGTACGTGATCATCACCAACCTGATCCACCAGGACGTCTACGCCGCCGCAGGACTGGACACCCGGCGGGCGCTGTCCGAGGCGCGCCGCAACGAGCACCACAAGGCGATGCTGCGCACCAGCGCGGCCCCGCTGATGGAGTTCCTCGGCAGCTGCGGCCTGCTGACCGGCCCGGCCCGCGCCCTCTACCGGCGCGCGCACATGCTCTGACCGCCCCGCCGACCCACCACCCGATCCCGCCCAGCGAGGACCTGGAAGACCCCCACCCACCATGGCCTACGTCATCACGCAGCCCTGCTGCAACGACGCGTCCTGCGTCGCCGTCTGTCCCGTCAACTGCATCCACCCCGCCCCCGGCGAAACAGGCTTCGGCGCCGCGGAGATGCTCTACATCGACCCACGCACCTGCATCGACTGCGGCGCCTGCACCGACGCCTGTCCCGTCGACGCCATCGTCCCGGCCGACACCCTCACCGGCCCGGACACCGTCTACGCCCAGCGCAGCGCCCAGTTCTACGAGGGTCGGAGCACCGAACCGGCCTGGGGCGCCCCGGAGATTCCGCCCACACTGCCGTGGGGCACGACACCTCCGCGCGTTGCCGTGGTCGGCACCGGCCCGGCCGCCTGCTACACCGCGCAGGAACTACTCCGCACCACGGGCACCGAGGTCACCATGGTGGACCGGTTCCCGATGCCCGGCGGCCTGATTCGCTACGGCGTCGCCCCCGACCATCTGAGGACCAAACAGATCGGGGACTCCTTCGCCGCCCTCTTCCGCCATCCGCGCCTGCGCATGTACCTCGATGTGGAGGTCGGCCGGCATCTCACGCACGCCGAACTCACCGCCCATCACGACGCCGTCGTCTACGCGGTCGGCGCCGGCGAGGCCCGCCCCTTGGGCATACCGGGCGAGGAGTTGCCCGGCAGCATCACCGCGTCCCGGTTCGTGGCCTGGTACAACGGCAACCCCGAGGTGCCCGCCGACGCGGTGGACCCCACCCGCAGCCGACGCGCCGTGGTCATCGGCAATGGCAACGTCGCTCTGGACGCCGCCCGCATCCTCGCCTCACCCCCCGACGGCCTGGCCCGCACCGACATCGCGGACCACGCCATGGACGCGTTGCGCGCCGCAGACATCCGCGAAGTCGTCGTCATCGGGCGCCGCGGACCCGCCGACGCCGCGTACACCTGGCCCGAACTGCACGCCCTCAATCAACTACCGGGCGTACGGCTGGTGGTTGAGGACCACCCTGACGTACGGACGGCCATCGCCGCCGACGACGCCCAGGCCACGCTGCTCCGCGACATCCCGATCCAACCCGTCGACCTCGCCGGGCCCCCGCCGTCAGCGGGGCAGGAGCGACGCATCGTGCTTCGCTTCCTCACCTCGCCGACCGAACTGGTGGGCACCGACCGCGTACAGGCGGTGCGCGTCACCCGCGGCGATGAAGCAGCGGACATCGAGGCCGGATTGGTGATCAGCGCGATCGGCTACCGTGGCGTCCCCGTCGCCGACCTGCCCTTCGACGACGCCACCGGCACCGTGCCCAACGATGCCGGCCGGGTTGTCGACCCGCTCACCGGGGAGCCGGTCCCCGGAACGTACGTAGCCGGCTGGATCAAGCGCGGCCCCACCGGCGGCATCGGGGCCAACCGGCAGTGCGCACAGCAGACGGTCGGCGCGCTGGTCCGGGACGCAGCCGAAGCCAGGCTCGCCACCCCAACGCGTACGGCCAACGATTTCGAACGCCTCGTGCGCCAGCGCCGCCCCCAGGCCCTCGACCGACGCGCGGCCGACACCATCGACCGCGCCGAACGCCGCCGCGGTGAGCAATCCGGCCGCCCCCGCGTGAAGTTCACGACCTGGCACGACCTAATGGAGGCGGGACGGTCCAGTCCCTTCCGAACCCGCCGGACCGGCTGACTCCTCGGCTACAGCCTGGGCCTGCGCGCGAACAGCACGTAGGCCGACGACGAGTTCGCCAGACACGACAGTTGCCGAGCGACGCGATGGCCGTGGCCAGAGCCTCGACGAGCTGTTCCCGGACCCTGGTAGGGGCGAGGAGCCGGGGCAGATCGCTGACTACCGGGTCGGCCCGGTCGACAACCGATTGCTCTGTGACGCCTGCGAGCTCCCAAGTCAGCGTCGAGCCGAGGCGAGTTCGTCTTCGTTTCAGCTGGGCGCGCGTGCGCTGTGTTCGGTTACTGCGCGCAGCGCTTCCGGCAGTCGGTCGCGCAGTCGGCCGAGGAGGCGGTCTTCCAGTTGTGCGGCGTGGGTGATGCCGGCTTGTGCGAAGGCGTTGCGTTCGGGCTGCAGGAG